>NZ_CALFPF010000304.1 GCF_937919775.1 uncultured Gimesia sp. | reverse complement strand
TTTTAATCACCATTTCTGAATCAGCCCGTGCCGCAGTTCTGACTTCTCACAGTGGCTATGCGGCTGCGGTGATTTTAAACGAAATGGCACCGGTGATGCCCAAAGAATTTCACGAAGTTCTCGATTCGTATTTGGTCAAACTGAACCATCCTGGTGTGCCACTGCATCATGACCATGAGGGAATATTTGACGAAGATCATGACCACCAGGGCGACAACAGTCCGTTCCCGTCCGGTTTGAAGGATCTGCCTAATCCGTTCTTTCGCGGTTCAGAGGGGGATGGGTCTAACATTCGGACAACGAACCAGGAGCCGTTGCTCAACGAGATTCTTAATAGTATTCCCGTCTACCTGCGGGGCGAACTGGAAGACAAAATTATTGATGCTTTCAATTCCACCGCTCCTGAAAATCGGACGGAGTTTGCGAAACAACTGCAGTCCCGGATTCCCGGCGTGCTGAGAGGCGTGACCGACGACTGGCAGAACGGCCAGCCACCGGTTTCCGCTCCGGCAGACGGCTCTCTGTTTGGCGTGAATGGAAACCAGCAGGCCGCACCAGAGCAGGCAAAGCTGTTACAGGATATCGCTGCGGTTTATTCTGACTATCCTGAGGCACAGACTTCATTGATTGAAGAGTTCGAAATCCACCTGTCCGGACTGCCGGATCAGGTGGTCCTGGCGGTCTTAAAAGACTGGCGTGCAGACCTCTTGCTGAACGGGGCAGACCCCGATTCGCAGACCGATGTCACGACGCCATTGGACGGCCGTGTTTTGCGTCAGTTGGAGCTGCAGCGGGTTCCGCTGAGTTCGCTTGGATCCGCGTTGCAGAACCGTATGCGGGACGTGCAGAGGAAATAAAAAAAGCAGATTGATTCAGCGGACGAAGGTCATCCGCTGCGAGAGAGAAACAGAACGCTTTCAGAGAGTCTGAAAGCGAAGCAGAGCCCGGTTGGAGCGATCTCGAAACCAGGTTTGTGCAGATCGCTTGAGGGCAGAAACAAAGGGCATAGCAAACCCTATAAAAACAGGCTATTTTTACACGCGAACTTAACATAACGGACATTATCGGACGTTCGTGGTGGGGTGCTTTATTGGGGATGGCTGTGTTGCCTGCGATCTTATGCTCTGAATACCGTCATTCAATTCGGTATGCGAAAAGGGGCTGCTGTTCCCTCGCGGATGTTCGCTCAACGGCACGGTTGAGTTCGATCTGCTGCCGCAGTTCAAGGCGAGCTGAGTGAGCCCCCGTTGACGCCGTGGTTCGCTCCTTTAGAACGGTCTGAGCCCCCGAAATCTGGTAGCGAAATCTCGTCTGTTTTCGCATGTGTGTCCGTCCCCCGATCAGCGTTGCCTGGCCAGATCTGTGCAGCGATTTTCCCGCGTCCGTTTCCCCCGTTGTTCTGGTTGATTGGTCCGCCATTGATGCCGTTGATGCGTTCCCTGTGAAATCGACTTCCCGGCGGACGGATTCGTGATTCTGCCCGCGCATAATCGCGTCTCTCGCGGCCTCTGATTGGATTTGTGACACAAGTATCGCACTTGCCATTTTCAACTCACTGACGGGCCTCTGAGAGACCGGTTTCTGTCAACGCGAACGAACGGCGCGTTTTCACCATTGCGGAATGAAAACACGGACGCAATTCTCAATCGATGGCTCGACCGGGAATTGTCTAATGTTAGCATAGCATCCAAACGGGCCGCGCACGTGCTGAGATTGACAGAACTTTGTTTGGCCGCCGGCTGCTATCGAATCAGCCAGGTTTGCCGTCGGCGTCGCTCAGATGGCGTGAGCAGGCGGACGAACAACGAATGGATTATCTTACAGGTGTGTCGTGAGATCGATCGCGCCGGTGTCATTGATGGATGTTGGCGGAGAGGCATGCGGGCATTGTCAAAATTGTCAGGACGGCAAGGGGGCTGAGTGCTGAGAAACGACTCGCTGAAAAAATGCATCAGAACATTGATTACCACTCAGACTCAAATCACTCAGCAGCAAAAAAAACGTACGCCCGTTGATTGTCCCTTTCTGGAATTTCAACGGGCGTACGCTTGATGTTTTGATTGCGTTGCGGGAGCCGCAGTGGTTTTATTCGGCTGCGACTTCGACTGTTTCGTGGAACATGCCGATCTTGCGGAACTTCTCGTAGCGGTCGTCGACCAGCTGATCCAGTGGAATGCTCGTCAACTGCTTGAGGTTGGCTGAGAGAGATGCTTTCAGAGCGGCTGCCATTTGACGGTGATCGCGATGTGCGCCTCCCAGTGGTTCGGGGATGACTTCGTCGATGATGCCCAGTTTGAGCAGATTCCCGCTGGTGAACTTCAACGCGTTAGCGGCTT
Organism: uncultured Gimesia sp.; assembly: GCF_937919775.1. GTDB lineage: Bacteria > Planctomycetota > Planctomycetia > Planctomycetales > Planctomycetaceae > Gimesia. The sequence continues at coordinate 9,337 of NZ_CALFPF010000304.1, read as the reverse complement.
CGTTGGCGAATTTGACATCCTTCCATAAGATGCCGGCACAACCTTCCGGAGTGATCACCGAATAATAAGCAAACTGCAAGACAGAGATGTGGTCGCCGATGCCGATGCCCAGCGCCCCGCCGGAACCCCCTTCACCAATTACAACGCAGATGATAGGGGTCTTGAGCAGAGACATTTCTCTGAGGTTGATTGCGATGTTGTAAGCCTGCCCGTGTTCTTCCGCCTTGATGCCGGGATAAGCGCCCGGTGTGTCGATCAGGCAGATGACGGGGATGCCGAACTTTTCCGCCATTTTCATTTTGGAGAGCGCTTTGCGATAACCCTCCGGATGAGCACAGCCGTAAAAGCATTCGGTTCGTTCTTTTAACGTGCGTCCTTTCTGCTGGCCGATGAACATGACTTTCTGACCGTCGAGTTTGGCAAAACCCGTCAGGATGGCCCGGTCATCACCCATCGCTTTGTCACCATGCAGTTCTACAAATTCATCGAAGACCAGTTCCAGGTAATCCAGCGTTTGTGGCCGCTCCGGATGACGGGCAACCTTCACCGTATCCCAGGCATCCAGATTTTCAAAGATCTCGCGTTTCATACGCGTGATTTCCAATCGCATATTGCGAATGGCGTCTTTGGTGTTGGCTGTCGGGTTGGGTTCCTGCTCGATCTTTTTGAGTTGTTCTTCCAGTTCGTAAATCGGACGCTCAAATGGAAGCTGATTGATGACAGACATATTATGTAGACCACGTATTGAAAGAGAGAATGTTTATGTAAAGATGTCGGGTATTTTGCACGATTCAGGAGATTATTGCAAGATTTTATAGATTCAGATCACATCAGGCAATTCATCCATGAAAGGAAGATCATCATCATTTTTGGGTTTTTTCTGGTTGTTTTCCGTCTGTTGTGCGGCTGGTTGCGGTTGAGGCGGCTGTTGCTGCGGCGGCTGTTGTGGCTGAGGAGCCTGTGGTTGTGCCGGCGCGGCAGGGGCCTGTTGTTGCGGCGCAGCAGGTTGTGGCGGGAGCGGCTGCTGTTGCTGCGGGAACGGCTGTTGTTGCGGTGGATAGGGTTGCTGTGGTTGAGGATAACCGGGAGGTGGATATGCTCCTGGAGGCGGCATCGGTTGCCCTTGATATTGAGGCGGGTACATCATCGGTTGCCCCGGCATCATATGTCCCGGCATCGGCTGTGGTGGATACATCGGTTGCTGGTACTGTGGCGGATAGCCACCGGGCATCGGCTGTGGCGGGTATTGAGGTTGCGGTGGTTGTTGAGGCTGCTGGGGCTTTTTGGGTTTCTCGGGTTCCGGTTTCCGCTTGGGTTTGATGTTGGCTTTTCGACTGGCCATCAACTCGGCGGCCAGTGTCGGGTTTTCTTTGACGAGTTCCGACAGGCGGGCATCCGCACGGCTGTCCAACCGCTTTTCCTGCATGGATTCTTTTTCTGCCTGATCCGCATCCGCTTTTTCCTGAGCGAGGATTTCAGAAATTTCCATTTTGAATATTTTCAGGTTCCTGAGTGAAGAAACCACTTCCTGCATCGACCGGAATCGGTCTTCCGGTTTCTTGGCCAGCATTTTCAGTACAAATTCATCCATTTCCGGTGCCACATTGGGGTTGATACTGGAAGGAGGATGAGCGCGTTCTGAAAGATGTTTCAGCAGCACTTCTTTGGGGTTTTCGCCATGAAAGGGAGTTCTTCCGGTGAGGATTTCAAAGATCGTGATCCCCAGGCTGTAGACGTCTGCTTCCGGACCCAGCGGAAGCTTTTTAATGGTTTCCGGCGCGATATAAGAACGTGTTCCCTGAATCGTTTTGGGTTTTCCAAATAACTTGCCGAGCCCTTTCGCGACCGGTACTGCCAGACCGAAGTCGATGATTTTGACTTCCGAGCTTTTGCTGATCAGAATATTTTCCGGTTTGATATCTTTATGGACCCAGCCTTTTTCATGCATGTGTCCGAGTGCCATTGCCGTTGATTCGATCAGCTTTCGCAGACGGGCCTGGACACTGCGTGGATCTGAAGAAATTTGCGCTCGCAGATTGGGGGCGCGAAAATAATCCATCAGCAGGTAGACGTATTTCTTGGACTTCACAAATTTGTGCAGAGAGATCAGATTGGGATGATCCAGCGATCCTGCGACTTTTGCTTCCAGCTTCATCGTGGCGACGGATTCCGGGTTTTTCATGGGTTCCGGCAAGAGTCGTTTCATCACGAAACTGGTAGTGCCCCCCTGTTCTTTTACTTCCCAGATCTGGGTGGTGGTACCGTCGGCGATGAGATTGACCAGTTGATATTCATCAATGACATTTTCTTGTTCTGTGCTTTCTGTTTCAGCCACCGCGCACCCTCTTGCTTTTGAATGATCCGATATACTGCCATCGACGAGCCTTGCAGCTCATTACAATGAACTGCGATGTTCTGAGTTCTGCTTCGGAAATGAAGCGAATTTTGGGAACTCAGGAGATCGACAGGAATTTTTCTTCGCACCGTATAGTGTAACGAGGTTGGACACCCAACGGAACAATGGATTCTAAAAGCTGACCTTTTTTTCAGGTGGTTTTGCCGTTTTGCCGCCCGGGGCTGTCTCCGGAGAAGTCGGTGTCGTACCGACCGTGAGTTTGGGTTGCACTTGTGTTCCATCTGGCAGCGGTTGCGAAGAACTTACGATAATTTCATCGTCCTTGTTAAATGCAGCAGATACAAACAGGCGTTCCGGACCGATTTGTCCCAGAATCTGTGGTGTCAGATCTCTGATCACATTTTCACGAACAATCTGAATTTTTCGTTCCCCTTCCGGTGTATTCGTGACGGAAACGGTGGGGATTTCTGCAATCGGATAACGCGGAATCAATGCCACATGCACAGATTGCCCCGGTCGAAACTGGTTGTTGTTATTGTTCAGAATGACCACAGCCGAGGTGATCGAATTGGCCAGGTCTCTGAGTTTCTCAAATTGCGGCGCCAGGGGAAGTATCTGATCGACGGTGGCCTGAGCCGCCTGTTCTTCGACGTTCAGGTTAATGCCGGCGCCTTTCTGGGCCAGTTCGCGCTGCAGCGGGATTTCCACCTGCAGTTTGGATACATCTCCCAGTTCCAACAGTGGCTCCCCTGCTCTGACGAAAGCGCCCGGGGCAGCGTAGATTCGGAAAATTTCCCCTTCAAAGGGAGCACGGATGTTTGTCTGATCGAATCGGATATTCGCGATCTTCAATTCCGCCTCTCCCAAGTCCACTTTGGCTTTTGCAATCGCTGCGTCTTTACCTGTTGCCGTTTTCTGTTCCTGTCTGGCAACTTCCAGAGCTGCCTGAGCAAGAGCGACTTCGGCCTGGGGGATGTCGGAGTCCAGGCGAACCAGGACCGCTTTCGAGTTGGACTTATCGCCCGGTTTGACATCAACTGCGTGCACGATTCCATCAATGGGAGCGGAAATCGTGAGCGAGCGTACCGGCTTCAGATTCAGTGGAACGTAGTAATCGCGCGGATGTCTGAGCGCGATCGCTTCCCGCTGGATCGAAACGGTCTGCGGCGGGCTGGCGGCATCCTGTGCAGACAACGGTGAGACAATCAGCAGCACTGCCGGTATCACTGTGTAAGCGAGGCGTCGACTGACATGGGATAAAAAGAAGTGCGCTGTCTGTTTATCACTAAAGGGCATCATGATGAGCTTTCCTGTACGAAATAAAGTCAAACGTGAGCAAAAGTCTCTCGGTTGATTTTCGCTGACAGGCTCTGCAGTTTCAAGCAGTGTTTGCAGATCTTTCCCCGATTTCGCAGAAGATGTTCTCACGTTTCGGCGAAGGTGTCTGGCCGATTCTTATTGGCAGAGCACCCAGCCCCGCAGTTTGATACAGCAGGCAGAGGTGCAGTTTTTGGTATCGGCCCAGAGTTGCTGGCACCAGCCACGTGGTTTTTCTGCCACCATTGGGGGCCTTTCCAGGGCAAATGTGATCGAAGGAACGTAGCGGTCTGAATTGACAATTCCCGTGACCAGCGAAGCCGGAGAGACTTTCGCGGGGTCTTTGGCCTGCATCAGATGGCAGGCAGATAAGGCATCGATGGCATATTCAGCACAGTGAATTCCCCTGCCCCGACTGCCAGTCAGATGGTGTCTGATCGCATAAGGGGTGCCCAGTTTTTGATCGAGGAACCGTTCATACTGAGCCGTCATCGAGGGATTGAAAGCGGTCTTTGGTTGAAAGATGTGAATCGTCGCAGGGCGTTGCGTATTCAAATAATTTTTCAACGTCAGGCAGCGGACGCCGGTTCCGTTCATGCTGTCATAAACCAGCGGTTCGCCATTTCGGATCACGATCATCGCGACATGAGTATAAGCACTTTGCGTATAAATCCGCACTGCCAGGCAGTCACCTTTACTGAACAGGAGCGTTCCTGTCTGCACGCGGGAAGAAAGAGAGTCGGCCAGTTGGTCGAAGGTCTTAAAGTGAGCTGTCATGTGTGGTTTTTCAGCCAGTACAGGCTGTTCATTCCTTTGGGTATCCAGTGGTGTAGAAGCAAGAACCGCGATCGACAGCAATAATGACATAACAGCCTCCTTCTGGAAAGATCAAAAAGAGATCTCGGCATTGGCAGGTCGCATTTTGCGCTGGATTCAATAATCTGAGCGACGTGATACGATATTTTCACAAAGACTGTTCGTTGTCAACGAAAATTTCTTGGAAAAAGATCAGCGAAAAATTCACAAAAGTCAGAAAAAAATGGAAATCAGCCAGGCTGCTTTCTGATCGCTATGGCATTCTACGCTCATTTTTAAGGAACGTGAGAAATCTGCACGCGTGAACGCCCTGCTCTGACGAGCGTGTTTTCACATGGTTTCAAAAGCCAATGGATTCTCCAGGATCTCTTGTTCATACTTTCGCGCACTGAGCATGAAATGATGCACGGCACCATCAATGGCGACATCGTCAAAGAGGTCGAGCATGCGATTCGCGTACCATTGATACTGCTTGGTGGAGAACTGCAGCAGCCCTCCCGGCTTTAAAGCGCGGAGGCACATCTGCAAAAAGGCCTCGCCCTGCCCTTCGCTGCTGAAATAGGATTTGTTTGTAAGGATATAATCATAGGTTTCCGGGGCAATCCCGACGCCGGCTTCGCATAATTCCACGCGGACGTTGGTCAACTGATTCTTGGCAATCCCCTGCTCCGTACATTTCACAGCGCGGGCGTTGCTGTCGATGGAATGCACGGTCGCACCGGGGCAACGCGTTGCGGCGGTGAACGCGACGATGCCGGAACCACAATCGACGTTTAAAATGGTCGTGTTATCGGTTAACTGCATCAGATTGGTTAAAGCACGGGCACTCTGGTTCGGACGACGGTGGCTGAAGACGCCGGGCTCCGTGTAGGCATAGAGCAGCGCTTCCCCCTCACGGTATGCGACTTCATCCAGAAAACTTTTTTTCTCGGCTAATGTTTTCTGTTTTCTGCCCTGATAGATGACGCCGGCCTCGGAGACGACGCGTGTGACTTTGCTGAACAGTGACTTCAGAAATTTGTGGTACTCGTAATCTTTGGTGCGAGGCGAAGCAATCGTCAACGTGCCTTCCATTTGCAGGCAATGAAACGCGGAGAGCGTCAATTCACGGACGTACTCGTCGGAGAACTGTTGCGAGAACGGTAACAGGACAGCATCATAATCACCCTCAGGAAATTCACTGTCGCAGAGCGTCTTGCATTCGGTTGCAAGCGAATGCTCTTCCTGCAGGAGATTACATTTATGTTGAATCCGGCTGGTAACGGTTTTATCAAAACTGAAACAGTCGATGCGACAGTCTTGCAGGTTGCGTTGAATCAGTGCAGTTGTGAGTGGCTGCAGGTTCGACTGAAAGCAGAGTACGTGCGCTGCCTTCCATTCGGGAGTCAGATAATCCAACAGCATTTGTTCTGCCGGTGGTAACAGTTTTTTCGAACGTTGTTTCTTTTTAGAATTGCGCGACATGATGATTCATTTTGCAGAACGGATCAGAGTTCTGTATGGAGTGTAAATGGTAGCTGAAGCCTTGGAGACTTCAGACGCGGCCAACGGATTTTCGACGATTATAACACACGGCAGATCACACATTTCAAGTAATGATTCTCCGGGCAACTGGGGGAAACCGGATGGTCGGCTGGTTGTCCCCGCAGTTCCAGAATTTGCAGGTGCCGTCCCGTATGTTGCGAGATCGAAGCCAGCATCTGCTGAAATTCCTGCTGGCTGATCAAGCCGGAACAACTGCAGGTTACCAGAATGCCTCCCGGTTTTAAAACATCAACGGCCAGACGGTTCAGGCTGAAATAACCTTTCAGCGCCTGTTTGACGCCGCTGCGATGCCGCGCCATTTTGGGCGGATCGAGAATCACCGAATCAAATAGTTCTCCATCTGCTTTTAACTGTTCTAGTACCGCGTAGGCTTTACCAACCTGGAAGCGAACGCGATTGCCGATGCCATTCAGTTCGGCATTCGCGGTGGCCTGATCGATGGCTGATTGCGAAGAGTCATAAGCGACAACCGATTGTGCCTGTCCGTGAATGACGGCATTCAAGGCAAAACCTCCGGTATAACAGTACATCTCCAGCACGCGATGATTTTTCAAATACCGGGCGACCGCGAGACGGTTGTCGCGTTGATCAAGATAAAAGCCGGTTTTCTGACCGGTGACCATGCTCATGCCGTAGCGGATGTTGTTCTCTTCGAGAAAGAAATGTTCGGGAGGCGCTTCGCCGTCCAGCAGCTGATCGGCGATTTCCAGTCCTTCCGCTTCGCGAATCCCCTTCTCTGTCCGGAGCCAGATCCCTTTTGTCTGAAAACGTTCTTTGAGAAAACGAATCACCAGATCCTGTTTCAAAGAGAGTGCCAGACTCGAAAATTGCACCAGGAACCACGCACCATAACGGTCAATCGTCAGACCCGAGAGCTGATCTGCTTCACTGAAGACCAGCCGGCAGCCGGTGGTTTCAAACTGATCCAGCAGGCCGACGGATTCCCGGAGTGTGACCGCCTGTTCCAGCAGATTTTCCCAGAAGGCGTCATCGAAGGTCTGCTCTTCGTCCCAGGTGTAAAGGCGAACGCGAATATTGCTGTTGGGGTTGAACAAGCCGCGGGCAATGAACTCTCCCTTATCGGATTGCAGGATGACTTCATCACCGGTTTCGGGAGATCCTTCAATTTTTGAGATCGCTCCGGCAAAGACCCAGGGGTGGCGGCCAAAGAAAGGGAGTGCACGGCGCGGTTTGAGCGTCACGCGCGGCAGTGGCTTGATTTCAGTGGCGACAGTTTCGTCAGACCCGATGGGGCTTGAATCACTCATGAGAGTTTTCTATTCACAAAGAATCGGTAGATCGTCAGGGTCTATCGAAAAGAAAAGGGAGGCCCACTAACGGCTTAAACCGGGAATGAACAGTATTTATGATTTCGTGCGCACGTCTTCCGAAACAGAAAACAGTTTGCGTTGAAGTTTATGATTCACTGGAAGTGGATCTGGTCGTGCCTTCCACTTCCGCAAGATAAGCCAGCAGTCGATCCCGCTCATTTGTCAGATGTCTGACACGCAACAGGGAACGGACGCGCGTCGTTAATTCAATTCTGTTAACGGGTTTGGTTAAAAAATCATCACAGCCAGCCTGTACGGATTTTTCAATATCCCCCATTTCATTCAACGCAGTGATAACCAGAATGGGAATGTCTTTCGTTTCCTCGCTCTGTTTCAGTTGCGCACAAACTTCGTAACCACTCAGTTTCGGCATCATGATGTCGAGCAGAATCAGGTCTGGCTCGATTTCTGCCACTTTTTCCAGGGTTTCTTTTCCATCATAGGCCATGAACGTTTCATAACCTTCATCCAGAAGGTATGCGTCCAGTAGTTCGCAATTCTGATGGTTGTCATCTGCGATGAGTATTTTTGAATTCTTCAAAGAGATTTCAGACGACATGGTCTTTTGCCTGTAGTGTAAGATAGATTTGAAACCGGGCCCATTCAGTCAGCATGAAACGATTTTACAGTCATGCTGAATGTAATTTATCTCATTTGCCTATGAATCACAATAACCCGTAAACCGAATTTTCCAGGCAGTGCCTCGTTTTTCCGGCTGAGATTAGCGAGAAGAGCCTCAGGCACAGCGGCAATTACCGCCGCATCCGGACGATTCAGACTCTGTCTGCGGCCGTTTGCAGCCACAGCCCTGATTGTTGCAGCCACAGCTTTTCTGCGAAACAACCTTGGCAGGCGAAGCCACAATCAGGCGGCGGAGTAAGACTTCATTGATGCGTCCGCGAAAGCGGATCTTGCCGTCAATGACGACCACAGGGACACAAGTGCCAAATTTCTCCACAAGTGCCGGGTCGCTGTAAATATCGATCAATTCTGCCTGGGGCAAGTAGGCTGCGTAATCTTCGAGGATTTCGCTGGCCTCTTCGCACAAAGGGCAGTTTTTCTTGGTGTAAACAGTGAGCGTTTCAAATCGCTGGCCGTGTTCTTCCGGCATCCAGTCTTCGGATTGATGAGTTTCACGGTTACGGAGTTCGTTTTTCATTTCCGAACTGGAAACCTGTTTCAGAACAGCAATGCCGCCCCCCGTCATGCAGAGTGCGAGCAGTTTCCAGACTGTAGGGTTTTGGTACCAGGAACGGGGCATGTTGAAGGGGAGCCATTCCGTACCTGTCAGCGAGAGGGCTAATATCCCTAAGCCCAGAAATAGCATAGCGTTTCCTAAAAAAGGGAGCCCTTGCGGAATTTCTTCTTTGTGTACCATCGTGCTCATGTGATTTTCCCGGTCTCTTCTCGTCACTTTTCTCTTAATAGAGTACCTTGCCCGCAGTCTGTATTCTATATAATCGAATTTCTACCCGGAATATTATAGTCAATTGCCTCGCTTTTTGAATCTCTTCCCAGTTTTATCCATTTGATCGAGGTGTATTGCCCGCTACAGAACAATTCAGGGTTGGTGTTCATAATGTAAGTAAGGCGGAGATCCGGAAAGTGCCTTCCGGCGCGAACGCTCCATTATTTGGGATTCGGGAGATTCCTTAAACCAATGCTGGTCAGTCATTAAAACGGATGCTAGAGTGTTACTATGATCTGGCTGGGTAAGTGGAATCATCGAAGGACACGTTGAGCGAATTGGTACAGAATGGCAGGAAAATTAACGGCCGAAGGGTTTTTGAACCTGGTAAAACAGAGTGGTCTGGTTTCGGTCGATCAGTTGAAAAAACTTCTTTCCGAATATCAGGAACAGGGGATCAAGCTGGGCGAACCAGCTGAGATCGCCGAGGAGTTGATTCAACGTTCATTGCTGACGAGATGGCAGGCGACCAAAATCCAGCAGGGAAAGCATAAAGGGTTTTTC
>NZ_CALFPF010000303.1 GCF_937919775.1 uncultured Gimesia sp. | reverse complement strand
GCAGTTTCTGGCATTAAAGGGCGAGTTGGATAAAGTCGTTGATGAGCACAAAAAGGCGCGCGACGGTTCTGAAAAAGATTTAGCCGACAATCAGAAAATCAAAGAAGAAGAAATTGGAGCCAAGGATCAGCAGATTACGGCACTTCAGAAAGAAAATGAAGAGATCCTGATCGAACTGGACCAGTTGCGTGAAACGGACGCCAAAAAGATTAAAGACCTCGAAACCAAAAATAACACCTATGCCAGTCTGATTGATACGCTTCGCAGCCGTCTGGATCAGGTTCAGAAAGTCAGTTTCGAAAAGCCGGATGGTGTGGTCAGAACTGTTGATAACAGCACCGGAGTGGTCTGGATCAACCTGGGAGAAGCAGATCGTCTTCCCAAAGGGTTGACATTCAGCGTCTATCGTAAATCCCATCAGGGCATTGGCCGGGGAGGAGAAGACATCATCGGTGCCATTGAAGTGACCAAAATTCTTGGTCCGCATCTTTCGGAAGCCCGGATTGTCGAAGACGATATTTACCAGCCCATCAGTCCGGCTGATCCCATTTATACGCCGCTCTGGGGCGTCGGTCGTCCCGAAACATTTGCGATTTCCGGTATTATCGACCTGGATGGTGACGGAAAATCGGATATGGATCTGCTGCGTCGCGTCATCGAGAATGCCAATGCAAAGATTGATAACGAAGTCACCGAAAACGGCGAGCGGCTCGGTAACGGCTTAACCGTGCATACAAAATTCCTCGTGCTCGGGGAATCTCCCAACATCGACGATGCCAAGACTGACGAGCAACGCGACAAGATGCAGGAACTGCTCGCCAAGATGAAGGAAATCAGTGAAGAGGCCCGCTTGAAGGCAGTCCGCGTCATCGGGATTAACGACTTTTTGAGCTACATCGGCTATAAGCCTCAGCGTCGTTTGCATGTGCCCGGTTCTGGTATTCCTTCCAAAATCAAATTAGGAGCGAGACCGACCGGTGTTGGTGCTGTTTCCTCCGGTGCCGTTTCGGGGGCTTACTCTCGTAACAAAAGACTCAAGCAGCAGACTTCATCCGGCCAGACCAGCAAAGTTTTTGGTGGCGGCGGTAAATAGTAAATCAGCTGAATGGACAACATAAAAAACCTCGGTCGTGATTCACGACCGAGGTTTTTTTGTAGAACAGGTTAAACAGAAGGTAACTGAAATCAAACCTTCTGTTGTCTGTGTTTTGGTTTACCTTTGAATCGTTTCCGTTTCACAGGCGAGGACGAATCGATCTGGTCAAAGCGGGAAATTCGTAACTGTTGGCCTGAAACCCAGACGGTTTTCAAAGCATCGAAAATATCCCGAGGCATGCCTTCGGGCAGGTCAACGGTACTGTAATCGTCAAAGATACTGATCCGTCCAATATATTGGCTATCCAGTTCAGCCTCATTGGCGATCGCGCCCACAATATTGCCCGGTTTCACACCGTGAGTGTGTCCGACCTGGATGCGAAAACGCTCCATGCCTTCTTCAGGGGCTTCGTCGGTGGCACGTTTCCGGGGAGGACGCTCTGTCTCTTTCTGGAATCGACGTTCTGTCGGGGGCTGACTTTTGCCCGATGGTTCCCGTTCTCTTCTCGGGAATTCTCGACTTGAGGATTCTCTGTCTCGTTTTGGAAATTCTCTACTCGACGAATCTCTGTCGCGTTGAGGAGCTTCTTTGTGAAGCGATTCTTTCAGGAACAGAGGACGATTTCCCTGAACCATACAGGCTAAAGCGGCCGCTATCTGAATTTCAGATAAATTGCTTTCCGTCTTAAATTCGTTCAGCATCGTCTGGAAAAGTTCAAAATCAGAGGCGCTCAGGGCTTTCGTGATGGATGCTTTGAAACGCTCTTTGCGGCATTCGTTGATCTTATTGATGGAAGGCAGTTCCATCCGTTCGATTTTGTGTTTGATGGCCCGTTCGATGTTTTGCAATGAACGAGTTTCACGCGGAGAAACAAAGGTAATTGCTTCACCGGTTCTACCGGCACGACCGGTACGACCGATGCGATGCACATAAGCTTCTGAATCACCGGGTAAATCGTAGTTGATGACGTGGCTGATACGGTCGACGTCCAACCCGCGGGCGGCGACATCTGTAGCAATCACGATATTAACATGGCCGGCTTTGAGCTGGCCGACAGTCCGTTCGCGTTGTTTTTGTGGGATATCACCATTTAAAGGGGCAGCCAGAAAACCGCGGGCTTCCAGTTTTTCAGAAAGTTCTGTGGTGATTGTCTTGGTTCGTACGAAAATGAGCACGCCATCGATTTCTTCTGCTTCCAGAATGCGAGTCAGAGCGTCGAGCTTATGGTGGCCTTTTGCCAGCCAGTGCCGTTGACGAATCGTCTCAGCCGTCCGGTTGTTGACTCTGATCGTAACATGTTCTGGCGTCTTAAGATAATTGCCAGCAATCCTGCGAATCGCTTCGGGCATTGTGGCGGAAAACAGAGTGGTCTGGCGGCTTTCCGGAGTTTGTTCCAGAATCCATTCCACATCGTCGATAAACCCCATTCGCAGCATTTCATCGGCTTCATCGAGGACCATACAACGCAGAGCGTCCAGTTTTAATGTTCCGCGACGCATATGGTCCATGACGCGACCGGGTGTTCCCACAACGATATGCACGCCTTGTTTTAAAGGTTGTAATTGCCCTTTAAAATCGGCTCCCCCGTAGATGGGTAATACCTGCAGCCCCTTCAGTTTGGAACCATAACGTTTGAATGATTCGGCAACCTGAATCGCCAGTTCGCGAGTCGGTGCCAGCACCAGAACCTGAGGAGCCTTGATGCTCAGATCGATTCGCGAAAGTAAAGGCAACGCAAAGGCAGCCGTTTTTCCCGTTCCCGTCTGGGCTTGTCCTACCAGGTCACGTCCTTCCAGCAATAAAGGAATGGTCTGTGACTGAATCGGGGTCGGGATCTGATATCCAAGCTCTTCCAGAGAATCTAAAACTGGCTGGCAGAGCGCTAAATCTGAAAATTTTGCCTGCAATGAGACATCCGTTAACATACATCAACCTTTCGACGAACCTTAAGCCGGAGGCTAAGCGTACACGTCGTGTAAAAAAAGAAATTGGGTCGTGCAAAAATAAAGAAACAGGTGAGAGTCGGACTATTCGTTCCGGACTCAGGAATTTATTTTCAGGTTACTTCCTGAAAACAGCTCTCCTCGAAGCTCTGCTTCGTATCACCCAACTGCTACTGTCGACAGCGGAATCCCGTTCAAGGAATTCGGCAAAAAGTAGCCAAAACAACACGAAAAGATCAGCAAACAGCCGATTCTTTTATTAAGAGTTTCTGGAGATCAGTCAAAAAATGATCAGGCTCTCGCTGAAGATTGCCTGTTTTTTTGACTACTCAACAGTCCGAATTATATCACTGGTCCGATTTAATTGCACTCCCTGATTCAAGAATTTCAGAGAATATCTGGTTTCTTATTCTGTTCGTCAGAAAAACATGACAAATCTGATCAAATCACTTAAGACTGGTTCAAGTTTTGTTCTACAATAATGAGAGTCCTCAGCGTGATTTTCCCAGCTTAACCGGAGTTTGATGATATGAATTTCCCGGATGTTCCTTCTGAGCAAAAAACACAACAGCCTATCGATCCGGAGCAGTCGCTACTCTGGTTGGAAGAAATTGAAAGTGAGGCGGCGTTAGACTGGGTCAAACAGCAGAATGCCACAACGTTAAAAGCACTCACCAGTGATCCCCGGTTTGAACAATATCAGCAGGAATCACTGCAGATTCTGACCGCCTCAGATCGAATCACTTATGGAACTTTGCGCGGAGATTTTGTGTATAACTTCTGGCAGGATCAGGAGCATGTCCGTGGCATCTGGCGGCGTGCGAGTCTGAAGCAGTTTCGAAATCAACAGCGCCAGTGGGACGTACTATTGGATGTTGATCAACTGGCAAAAGGAGAAAATGAAAACTGGATTTATAAAGGGGTGGACTGCCTGAAGCCCGACTGTCAGCGCTGCATCATCGAACTGGCACCCGGTGGGACCGACACTGCCGTCTATCGTGAATTTGATATTTCGGCGAAATCATTTGTCAAAGATGGTTTTGAAGTTCCGCTCGCGAAAACGAATCTCTGTTGGGAAAATCCGGATCAGTTACTGATCGCCACCGACTGGGGCGAAGGGACGATGAATACCTCCGGTTATGCCCGAATTCTCAAGCGCTGGAAACGCGGGACTCCTCTGTCAGCGGCAGAAACACTGCTGGAAACGGGGATGGAGGAAACATTCATCCATCCCGTCAATCTGGAGCATGCACACTCTCAGGCTTGTTTTGTGATGCGCGGGCATGACTTTTATCATTTCAGCTTTTACCTCGTTACAGAAACCGGAACGCTGAAACAACTGCCTCTTCCGCAGAAGAGCAGTCTGTCCGGACTATTCCAGGATCAATTGCTGGTTGAACTGAAAGAGGACTGGCGGGGCTTCATAGCCGGTGCGCTCGTCAGCTTCTCTCTGACCGATTTTCGGCAGACGGGGAAAATCAATGACGTGCTGACTGTGTTCGATCCGGGGAAAACGGGGACGATCTCTCAGGTCCAGTGTGCGAAAGATGCTGTTTACCTCACAGGCATCGAGCATGTTTCTACCCAGATTCGCGAATTCACATTCGAGGAAAACAAGTGGAAAGGCACACTGATTCCCTGGGGAGAGCATGATGTCATTTCCATCAGTTCTTCTGATAGCAACAGTAATGATCTGCTGCTTTCCCGCGACGGATTTCTGCAACCGAGCAGCCTCTATTATGTGAACTTCCGGGAGGGAATCGAAGAGCAGATTCAATCGACACCTGCACGATTTGATACCAGCGGCCTGAAAGTCGAGAAAAATTTCGCCATCAGTCCGGATGGTATGGAGGTGCCTTACTTCCTTGTTTCCCGGCACGATACGCAGCTCGATCATTCGACCCCCGTTCTGCAGTACGGTTATGGCGGATTTGAAATTTCGATTTTGCCGCATTACAGCCCTTTACTGGGAAAACTCTGGCTGGAAAAGGGGGGCGCTTATGTACTCGCCAATATTCGGGGTGGGGGAGAATATGGTCCCCGCTGGCACGATGCCGCTTTGCTGGAAAATCGGCAACGGGCGTATGATGATTTTTTCGCGGTCGCAGAAGCCGTGCAGGGCAGAGGTTTAAGTTCCCCGAAACACTACGGGGCCATGGGCCGCAGTAATGGGGGCCTGCTGATGGGAGTGGCGTTCACACAACGCCCGGAACTGTTCAACGCCATTGTGTGTGGCGTGCCTCTGCTCGATATGAAACGTTTCAATAAACTGCTGGCCGGTGCGAGCTGGATGGCGGAATATGGTAATCCCGATCTTCCCGAACACTGGGCCTACCTCCAGAAGTATTCTCCCCTGCAGAATTTGAAACCGGGGCAGGCGTATCCCAAAGTGTATTTCTTTACCTCAACCAAGGACGATCGCGTCCATCCGGGACATGCCCGCAAGATGGCAGCCCGCATGGCGCAGATGGGCTACGATTTTTATTATTACGAGAACATCGAGGGGGGCCACAAAGGAACCGCGAATCAAAAACAGGAAGCAATGTTGAGTTCGCTGGAATACCTGTATTTAATGCAGCAACTCGCTTAGCAGTAGAGAGAGAATATCGAGAATTCCGCTTGTCGCTCAGCCTTTGATTGACACGGACTTCCGGAATTGTTCAGATGAAGACTGACAAAAAATGACACCTTCATCGCTGCTCACTCCGCTGAGATTTTTTGCTTTCTGCCTGAAACGGTAAGAGGTTTTTTCCATGAATCGCCGCTGGTTCTTTTATCTGATTGTGGTCAGTTTACTCGGTTTTTCTCCCTTTTCCTCGATTTCTGCGAACGAAAAACAGGCTCGTCGGCGACCGAATATCCTGCTCATTACGGCCGACAATCTGGGGTACGGTGATCTGGGTTGCTACGGGAATCCGGTGATGAAAACGCCTCAACTGGATCGACTGGCGCAGCAGGGGGTTCGGCTGACCGATTTTTATACCGCATCCCCGACCTGCACTGTTTCCCGTGCGACTCTGTTAACGGGCCGCTATCCACAGCGGATCGGCTTGAATCATCAGCTGACGGCGGTCGAAAATTATGGGGATGGCTTACGCAAGAGTGAATTACTGATTCCAAACTATCTGAAACAGCAGGGCTATCGCACGGCCTGTTTTGGAAAATGGAACGTCGGTTTTTCGCCGGGCAGCCGTCCGACAGAGCGCGGCTTTGATGAGTTTTTCGGCTTCGCTGCCGGCAATATTGACTATTACCATCACTTCTATGCCGGCCGACATGACTTATGGCGTGGCTTGAAAGAAGTGTTTGAGGAAGGTTATTCGACCGATTTATTTGCTGACGAAGCCTGTCGCTTCATTGCAGAGAATCAACAGGGGCCCTTTTTTATCTATCTCCCTTTCAATGCACCGCATTTTCCCGGCAAACGGAATAAACAACCGGGACAGGCGAATGAGTGGCAGGCTCCGGACAGCGCCTTCGAGGTTTATGGCTATGCTCCTCAAACCAAAGACCCTCAGCAACGCTACCGCGCGGTGGTCACTGCACTCGACACCGCCATCGGTCGGGTTTTGCAGCAGCTGGATACGAGCGGACTCAGCGAGAATACGATTGTCATCTGGTATTCGGACAATGGAGCCTTCATGTTGAAGGAGCGCGGTTTGGAAGTCGCCAGTAACAAGCCTTTGCGCGACGGGGGCATCACGTTATGGGAAGGGGGAATTCGTGTTCCGGCGATCGTGCGTTATCCCGGTCAGATCAAAGCCGGCACGGTCAACCACAGTCAAATCATCAGCCTGGATATTCTGCCCACGCTGATC
Organism: uncultured Gimesia sp.; assembly: GCF_937919775.1. Lineage (GTDB taxonomy): Bacteria > Planctomycetota > Planctomycetia > Planctomycetales > Planctomycetaceae > Gimesia. The sequence continues at coordinate 3,456 of NZ_CALFPF010000303.1, read as the reverse complement.
GCACTGGCAGGCGGTACTCTTCCTGCAGACCGAAAACTGGATGGCCAGAATATTCTTCCTGTACTGGAAGCACCGGAAACCGCAGAGGCACGGACCTTCTTTTTTCAGTATCAGAAATATAGTGCTGTCCGGCAAGGTAAATATAAGCTGTTGCGGACCAAGCCCGATCAGCCATTCATGCTGTTTGACCTGGAACAGGATCTGGGAGAAACTACCGATCTGACAGACAAACACCCCGAGGTGTCAGCGCAGTTAAGACGGGCCTATGAAACCTGGGAACGCGAGACGACATCTGAATAAAAGCGGAAACCGGTTTCGAAAACGAGATTGAGGTAAGCCGTCGATTAAATCAGCGGTTCATCAAGGTCTTTGTTATCGAGATTCAATGAGTCTTCAAACAGCACCTGCCGTTCGGAAAAACCTTCATCCAGAGTATGCCAGTGTGCGACTTCTTCTTCGCCGGATTTCCAGCAGAGATAAATTTCTTTACCTTTCCGGAGCGAGGGGAAGTTTACGACACCCAGGGCAGGGTCCTCCAGTTCGACACCCAGTTCGATGAGTTCGTTGATATACCCTTTGAGTTGTTCCATATCATTTTCGATATCCACCTCGGCCTGCAGAAGTTCTTCGCTGTATACGGAGTCTTCATCGCGGGTGGAAGCGCCGGGCAATCGCTTGATTTCGGTAATCCGTTCCTGGCGATCATGCAGATTCTGGTAGAGGGCAACAATGTCTTTGACAATCGCCTGCACGAGTGGTAAACGAAGATTGGCCTCTTCAGGAGTGAAAATCAGCTTTCGTTGTGCTTCTGCATTCATGATGAGACCTTTATTTCTAAATGACAGTAGTCAAATCAAAAAAGGGGCAGCGTCACTTAGTTTGATTTCTACTGTTTTTCGGTTGTCATAGCTCAGAGGAATTATAAGAGGATGTTCAGATTCGGCAAGTCAACACCATTCATGAGAGCGGTATTTTCTGATTCTCTGACAGAAATCCAAATAATTCATTCTCCTATTACATTACTGGTAAACTCGATGAGATGTTTGAGTTTTTCTAATACTTTTCCTTCATCGATCAGTCGTGAGACTTTTTGAACAGATTGCTCCAGATTTGAAGTCTTTCCTGCTGCCATTAAGGCAGCCGAGGCGTTCGCTACGACAATGTCGCGAGCAGGTCCCTGTTCACCGTGAAAGATGTCAAGAATGATTTGAGCACTTTGCTCAGAGGACTTGACAACTAACTGACTTACGTCGCTTTCAGTTAGTCCGAAATCTGCAGCAGTCCATTCATAGTAACGCAGATCGGAGTTGGTCACTTCAAACACAGATGTTTTACCCCAGAGGCTGACCTCATCCAGTTCTCCGTTACCACAGACAACCAATGCATGTTTTCGACCTAATTTTACTAAGGCTTGAGCAATTTTTTCTGCAGCCTGTACAGAATTCGCCCCTAATAACTGGTATTCGGCACTCGCCGGATTCGTTAAAGGCCCGAGGTAATTGAAGATCGTGCGAATCCCTAATTCTCGACGAACGGGAGCGACATATTTCATTGCCGAGTGCAACAGGGGTGCAAAACAGAACCCAATCCCTGTTTTTTCCAGACATTGTCCGATTTGTTCAGGCGTTAAATCCAGGCGTACTCCCAGTGCTTCGAGAACGTCCGAGGAACCGCTCGAGCTGGAAACACTCCGATTACCATGCTTGGCCACAGGAATCCCGGCAGCGGCGGCGACAATCGCCACAGCGGTACTGATATTAAAGGTGTGGAGTTGATCTCCCCCCGTCCCGCAGGTATCCAGCAGACCGGTACAGTGTGTGGGTATCGCCAGCGCTCGTTCATGCATGGCCCGTGCCGCTCCGACAAGTTCGTCCGGAGTCTCCCCTTTCATGCGGAGCGCCGTCAGAAAAGCTGCGATTTGCACGTCACTGCATTCTCCGCGCATGATGGAAGAAATCGCCTCATAGGAGGCTTCGCATTCCAGATTATCTCCCTGGAGTAAACGATCCAATGTTTTACTGAGAACTGTTGACATAAGTATGAATCCAAACTCTCAATCGCAGTCGTTCCTGAAACAGGCACAGATTATAGCAGGACAACACACAAGATTCAGCTAAAGACAGTACTGAATACGGGAAGTTAATTTTAATTAAACACTGTGTCATTCTCATTTTCCAGACTTGAATCATCGATAAGTTTCCTGTCATACTTGTTCCTGCCGAAATGAAATTGGTACAATCTCATTCAACACGACTCCTTCAATCACCGGATGATCCTCTCGCCTTCAGAGGATCATTCTGATAAATCCAAAGAACCTCAGGAGACTTCCATGAAGCGAAGCTGTTTTCTATTCTGCCTCATGTTCCTTTTCAGTTCGCTGACTACCCTTCAGGCGAATGATGTAGAGCAAGACATTGCACAAATCAAACAGGTTCAAAAAGAAGGTCAGGGGAATCTCGCCGCTTCGAAAGCCGTGCAGCAACTTTCCCAGGCAGACGCCTCGGCGTTGATTCCGATTCTGTCCAGCTTTGAGGGAGCCAATCCGCTGGCCGTCAACTGGCTGCGTGGTGCCTTTGAAACCATCGCGGCGAATGCTATCGAGCAGAAAAAACTGCCCGTTGACAAACTGGAAAAATTCATCCTGGACAAATCTCAGAATCCGCGGGCAAGACGCCTGGCGTATGAAACGTTAATCAAAGTCGATCCGAAAGCAGAAGACCGGCTGATTCCCGGCATGATCAATGATCCGAGCGTCACGCTCCGCCGCGACGCCGTGCAACGCCTGATCGACGAAGCGAAAAGTCTCGAAAAAGCCGACAAGAAAGACGAAGCAAAGAAAATCTATCAGCAGGCACTCACCGGCGCGACCGATGACGATCAGGTCAAAGCCATCGTCAAACCCTTGCGAAGTCTGGGCGAGAAAATCGACCTGCAGAAACATTTCGGTTTCCTGTCCGACTGGATGATTGTCGGGCCGTTCGATAACGGGGATAAAAAAGGCTACGACGCGGTGTATGCACCGGAAGAAAAAATTGATTTCACTTCTGCCCTGAAAGGCAAAGAGGGCGAAGTCGAATGGAAGCCGGTGAATACAGAAGATGATTATGGAATTTTTGATATTGCCAAGTCGATTTCGGCCTACAAGGGGGCCGTCATGTACTGTGCCGCCGATTTCTACAGCCAGGAAGAACAATCGCTGGAGATTCGACTGGGAACACCGAATGCCTGGAAAATCTGGGTGAATGGCAAACTCCTGTTTGCCCGCAACGAATATCATCGCGGGATGGTGCTGGATCAATACATCGTGCCGGTTACGTTTCAACCTGGTAAGAATGTCATTCTGCTCAAGCTCTGTCAGAACGAACAAACCGAAAGCTGGGCGCAACGTTATCAGTTTCAGGTCCGGATTGCACGTCCTTCGGGAACCGGAGTCCGTTCGGAAAATCCAGAGGCAAC
>NZ_CALFPF010000302.1 GCF_937919775.1 uncultured Gimesia sp. | reverse complement strand
GGCACTAACACGGGAGCCCGGGCTCCGGGGATCAGCACAGCACCAATCACGAGATCAGCCAGTTCCAGTTCGGATCGAATATTGTGTCGGTCACTATATAACGTATTCACATTTGCAGGCATGATATCTTCGAGATAACGCAGCCGATCCACATTAATGTCGAGAATCACCACATCCGCCTGAAAGCCGGCAGCGATCTGCGCTGCATTTTTGCCGACCACACCGCCGCCCAGAATCACAATATGCGCCGGCGGTACGCCGGGAACTCCCCCCAGCAGGATGCCGCGTCCCAACTGAGGCCGTTCCAGGTATTTGGCGCCTTCCTGAATGCTCATACGTCCGGCGACTTCACTCATCGGCGTTAACAGCGGTAATTGCCCACCACGGCCTTCCAGTGTTTCATAAGCGACAGCCGTTGCCCCCGTTTCCAGAAACCCGCGCGTTAAAACCTCGTCGGCGGCAAAGTGAAAATAGGTAAAAAGAATCTGTCCCGGCTTTAACAAAGATAATTCAACCGGTTGAGGTTCTTTGACTTTGATCACCATATCAGAGCGTGCAAACAGTTCCTCGGCAGATCCTACAATTTCGGCCCCATTTTCTTCATAGAGTTCATCGAGAATTCCACTTCCCAGCCCGGCGCCGCTTTCCACAAGGACTTTGTGACCAGCCGCCGTCAGTTCCTCTGCTCCCACCGGTATCAAAGCGACGCGGTACTCATCCTGCTTGATTTCACGAGGCACCCCCACAATCATGGTCTTCTCCCGATTACATGTAATACTGCAGACTGCTATGATACGATAAACGATCTTATACGCATGCTGTTTTATACTATTCGTCTGATTCCAACAACATGCTTGAATTTTAACCAGACCAATCCATTGTCGGCAAAGGTACCATCCCAAGAAAGCCAGAGAATTTACAGTGACCGTTTTATTTACCGAAATCCAGGCAGCCGCAGCAAAAATTCTGATCAAATTGAGTCTGGAGGAAGATCTGCATCAGACAGGTGATCTCACCTGTCTGGCTTTGATTGAAGACACAGATCAGGCAGAGATCCAAATTGTCGCCAGACAAATGGGAGTCCTGGCTGGTTCTCCACTCACTTCGCTCATTTTTTCTGAACTGGATCCTGAGGTAGTTTGCACACATCAACTATCTGACGGTGATCTCTTAGAGCCGGGATCAGTGATTACCACCTGCTCGGGACCATTGGCTTCAATCCTGATCGGCGAACGCACGGTCCTGAACTTCATGACGCACTTATGCGGAGTCGCCTCTCTGACTGCAAAATATGTGCAGGCAATTCAGGGAACCAGCGCCACGATCCTGGATACTCGTAAAACACTTCCGGGCTGGCGAATCCTCGAAAAATATGCGGTCACCGCCGGCGGAGGTACAAATCATCGCATGGGTCTCTACGATGGTATTTTGATTAAAGATAATCATCTGGCCGCTTGGGAAACGCGCAATTCACATCCCACAATCGCAGCCGCTATCAGACAGGCACGGGAATCCGTCAAGGGGAAAAAAGGGATTGAAGTCGAAGTGGACACACTCGATCAACTGGCTGACGCGTTGCAGGCTGAACCCGAAATTGTTCTACTGGACAACATGCCTCCGGAAATTTTGAAACAGGCAATCCAGATGCGAGAGAAACAGTCGCCGACCACATTGCTGGAAGCTTCAGGAGGCATCAATCTGGAAACAGTGCGCAGCGTCGCAGAAACAGGAGTCGAACGAATCAGTGTGGGCGCGCTCACACATTCTGCTGTTTCTCTGGATATCGGCTTCGATTGGAAACGACGTACCTGAGGCTGTCTCTGCAATTGAAATACCTCTTTTCACTCAGTTTAGATGATTGCTCATGAATAAATCGGCTGCACAGAAACCTGTCAGTTCTCTTCCCGAGGAGCGCCCGAGCCTTGGGAGCTGTGCACTCCTCTGGTTGCTGCTGTTTTTCATCGCCTTTATCAGCTTTACACTTCCCAACAGTAACCCCGCGACCAGCCGCTGGGACGTATTCACCTATCTTCCTTATCTGTTAATGGACCTGGTTGATCCTCTGCCTGTGGAGAATCCTCCTCCTTCAGGCTGGACTTATTTCCCACAACGATTTCCCTTTATCGGAATCGCTTTGGTAGTTCTTGCAGGCGCCTGGGGGCTGGGACAGCTCATCACAAGACTGATCAAAATTCCGTTAGCCCCTTATACAGCAGAGCGAACCGTATTCGCCTCTGGAGTCGGTATCTCCGCCGTTTCACTGCTGACTTTAGGCGGAGGACTACTGGGAATTTTGTCCCAGAGCTTATGCTATCTGGTTCTGATTCTGTTGGCTGCCGCAGGCATCGTTTCCGCATGCAGCGAGTCAAAATCAAAAACTGGCACTTTACTGCCCTTCAAACTATCTCTCCCGGACAGTATCACACCTGAGATCCTGCTGCGTGGCGGCTGTTGTCTGATGATTACGCCGTTTGTACTCAGCATGTTTCTCGGATCCATGTTACCCTCAACCGATTTCGACGTATTGGAATACCACTTTGGTGGACCGAAAGAATACTACCAGCAAGGCCATATCGGATTTCTGCCACACAACATTTACACCAGTTTTCCTTTCCTGACCGAGATGTTGATTCTACTGGGAATGACGCTCAAAGCCGACTGGGAATCAGGCGCTCAAGCAGGAAAACTCGTTCTGATGAGTTTTTCCCTGCTCACGGCACTGGGAGTCTTTTCGACAGCGCGGCGCTGGTTTGGTTCGAATGCGGGCTGGTTGGCAGCAACGATCTTCCTGACCACTCCCTGGACCTATCGCATGTCGATTATCGCGTATACCGAGGGAGGACTTTCCTTTTATCTGATGGCCAGCCTGTTAAGTCTGATCCTTACGATACAGGTACTCAGAACCTGGTCCGCGCCAGTAGACGAGACGTCCACAGCCACCCCCTCACGCTCTGCTTTATGGGGTTATGCCTGCCTGACCGGTTTGTTATCCGGATCTGCAATGGCTTGTAAATACCCGGGCGTCCTGTCGGTCGTGATTCCTCTCGGCCTGACATTACTGGGCTTCAGCTGGTGGCTGCTGAAAGAAGAAAAGCAGTTACGAATCTCTGTCACACTCAAGCTGGCAGCTATCTTCTCGATCGGTACGCTACTCACCATTGGTCCGTGGCTGTTGAAAAATGTCGTGGAGACAGGCAATCCCGTCTACCCGTTGCTCTATTCTGTTTTTGGCGGCGTTGATTTGAACGAACAACTCAATATCAAATGGAAAGGCGGACATAGCCCCCACACGCATGAACTGGCTGATCTGGGAGAAAAACTGATCGATGTGACATTGAAAAGCGACTGGTTGAGCCCGCTGTTGTTCAGCTTGGCGCCACTGGCCTTTCTGAAACGGCAGCATCGACGCCTGATCTATTGGCTGTGGATATACGTGGGATTCCTGTTTCTCTCCTGGTGGGTATTTACCCATCGCATCGACCGGTTCTGGGTTCCCCTGATTCCCGTGGTTGCAGTTCTGGCCGGTATCGGCGCAACCTGGAGTTCTCAACGAATCTGGAAGATCGGCCTGTCAATCGCCATTCTGCTCGCCTCGCTGTTCAATCTCGGCGTCGCGACCAGCGGCCTCAGTGGTTATAACGCGTATCTGGATGATTTGAATTATGCGCGGAAGACTGCGCTCTCAATGACCGGTCCCGAAATCATGCAGTTAAACCAGATGCAACTAGAGCCAAAACAAGTGGTGCTCTCCGTGGGTGACGCAGAATTGTTTTATGCTCAGTTCCCTGTGATCTATAGTACGGTTTTTGACCACGAGGTTTTCAAGCAATGGACCGCAAAAATGGAACCGGACGTGCCTGATAAATTGCTCTCGATGAAACCTGCCGGTGAAGTCAGAGAAAAATTGCAAGCCGAGCATATCGCCTACGTTTATGTCAACTGGGCAGAAGTGCTTCGCTACCGCGTACCAGGCTCCTATGGTTTCAGCGATTACGTCACACCTGCCAGATTCAAACACCTGATCCAAGCTGGAGTCTTACTTCCCTCTTTGCCAAACCGGTCCAGTTATCGAAAATTCGATTCATTCCGGGAAGACGAACAAGAAGAAATACTGGCATGGGCGCCGGAGCTGATTGTGGAGCGAGAAGGTGAGCGCTACTTCATCACGGCTCAAATATTTCCGGTGGCTCCCTGAAAATCTTTTTCCCAGCGAGATCAGTAACCCGCAGGTGACTCAAAGTCATTCAGTTCCCGACGGGCTGAGCGGAGCGCACTACCAAAATCAGGAATGATAATGTCACTGTCATCCAGATTCTGATATCCGCGCGGTTTGGTCTCCAAGAGGCAAAAACGCTCTAATTCATCAATGTGAATTGAGTCACAATCGAATGCTTCTACTAATTTTTGATCTGAAGTGTTCATAATAATTTCCCCCTCTATCATCCAGTGAAACTGATTGCTCCACTAATCGCATCACGTATTTTATCGAGCTTTTCAGTAAAATCCTACAAAATTCTGCCTGGACAGTTCAATATTTGAGTCTAAAACGCCTCAAAAGCATGATATCAAAGTACATATGACGACCTGCCATCCTGCCAAACTTGTGAATTTTGAGACGAACCTTTCCCGATTCTCAACCGTCCAAGGGGCGGGCATTGACCATCGGCACCGGGAATTCAATAATGGTCAAAGCAAACCTTTTTTGACTTACAGTTACTATATTTGAGCCTATTATGACAACGAGTTTATCGAACGTGCCTGATTCTGCAGGTCGATTTGGAGAATTTGGTCGACGATTTGTGCCAGAAACGTTGATGCACGCCCTGGAAGAGTTGACCTCGGAATACGAGAAAGCGAAACAGGACCCGACTTTCCAGGCGGAGCTGGATGACCTGCTAAAGCACTATGTCGGACGTCCGAACCCGCTTTATTTTGCCGAACGCCTGACTCAACATTGTGGCGGCGGCAAAATCTACCTCAAACGGGAAGACCTGAATCACACGGGTGCCCACAAAATCAACAACACCATCGGTCAGGCGTTGTTGACGATGCGAATGGGAAAAAAACGTGTGATCGCAGAAACGGGTGCAGGCCAGCATGGCGTTGCATCAGCGGTCGCCTGTGCCCGCTTCGGTCTTGATTGCGTCGTCTACATGGGTGAAGAAGACATCCGTCGTCAGAAACTGAATGTATTTAACATGAAAATGATGGGCGCTGAAGTGAGGGCTGTTACCAGCGGTTCCCGCACCTTACGAGACGCCGTCAACGAAGCGATGCGCGACTGGATGTCGAGCGTTGAGACAACGCACTACATCATCGGCTCGGTCATCGGGCCGCACCCCTTCCCGATGATGGTCCGCGACTTCCAATCCGTCATCGGCAAGGAAACACGCGCACAATGCCTGGAGCAAACGGGAAGACTTCCTGATCAGGTCATCGCCTGTGTCGGAGGCGGTTCCAATTCCGCCGGAATGTTCTACCCGTTTATTGATGATGAGTCTGTGAAACTGATCGGCGTGGAAGCCGGTGGAAGAGGACCTGAACCGGGTCAGCATGCTAGCACCCTCAGTTACGGAGCCAAAGGAGTCCTGCATGGGAGCTTCGGTTACGTCTTGCAGGATGACGATGGTCAAACTCTGGACGTGCATTCGATTTCTGCGGGTCTGGATTATCCCGGAGTCGGCCCGGAACACAGTTACTGGAAAGACTCGGGGCGTGTGAATTATACAGCGATTACCGATGATGAAGCGCTGGAAGGTTTCCAGACCATGGCCAAACTGGAAGGCATCATTCCCGCCATCGAATCATCACACGCAGTGGCCCATGCCCTGAAAGTCGCGCGTGATACCGGCCCTGAGGAGATCATTGTCATCTGTTTGTCGGGCCGAGGCGATAAAGATGTGAATGAAGTGGCCCGCCTGCTGGATCGCGACATTTAATTTATTGACGTCCGCCAAATTCTGTTCATCCAAATGTCCTTCCTCTTCCCGTAAAAGCATTGTAACGAATCGTGACAACATCCATTTCTGAAAAATTTGCACAAGTCCGCTCGGAAAACCGTATGGCTTTCATGCCGTTTATTACTGCCGGCGATCCTGATCTCGATACCACCGTAGCTGTTTTGAAAGAGCTGGCCCATCGCGGCGTGGATCTGATTGAGGTTGGTTTTCCTTACAGCGACCCCATCGCAGATGGCCCCGTGATTCAGGAGTCTTACACCCGCGCTTTAAACAACGGCTTCCACGTACATGACCTGTTCGAAGCTTTGAAAACGCTGTCTGCAGATCCGTCAATCACGTTGCCTCCGCTGGTGGGCATGGTGTCTTACGCGATTATCTTTCGTTACGGCTCTGATAAATTTCTGAATGAAGCAAAAGCGGCCGGATTTTCCGGATTGATTGTCCCCGACTTACCCGGCGATGAAGCGCAAGAGCTTGCAGAGAAAACAAAGGCGGTGAAACTGGATCTGGTTCAACTGGTTTCACCACTGACGCCGGAAAATCGCACGAAACGCATCGTACAAGTCGCCAGCGGATTTATCTATTGCATCTCTGTTGCAGGCACGACAGGAGTTCGCGATGAACTCCCTCCTGAATTGACGGCGCATCTGGAATCGTTACGCAGTTTGACAGACCTGCCTCTGGCCGTTGGCTTTGGCATCAGCAACCCAAATCACGTCAATACATTGCGCGGCAAAGCAGACGGATTCATCATTGGTTCGGCCATCGTGAAACAATTTGCTGCGTTTTCTGATCCCGCTCAAAACCGTGACGCCGTCCTCAAAGCCATCGGCGATTACGCAGGCGAAATGGCGGCAGCCACGAAAGGCTGAAACCGGTTCTCTGCGCTTCTCACTGTTTCTTGCGAACGCCGGACTGCTTGCGTGTAAAGGGATAAAACCAGACACCATAAGGCAGAAACTCTGGCACAATGAGTTTCTGCAGACGTTGAGGGTTCGCCAGCTCCCAGCCGAATTTCCCTTTCAGAACTTCTGCAGGAACTCCCGAAGCAGCGGCATGTTTTTGAGTGACCGGAAACGAGTCTACAATCTCCACCGTCCCGATCAGGACACCGGTAGGCAGTGTTTCCACATTGATTCCTGCATGCGCAGCGGCTTTGTCAGCATGGGGTGTTTTCGCCAGTTTCTTCGACGCATACACATATATCGGGCCGCGGATCTTCGTCTGGCTGGAGCGAATCTCGATCGTTTTTATACCACGCAGAATCAGTTCAGCCCAGGGTTGCCTGATCCCCAATGCAGGCAGACTTTTATCGGGATGTTTGATTGATTTTGTCATCTCAGGCTTAAACTTCGAAAGATTGTTGATACTGTGGAATAATGGGTTCCAGGTCACACTGATCGTGAATCAAAGCTGCGAGTGCCGTCGCTGATTCCGGCTCGCCATGTACCAGAAATACCTGGCCAATGTTTCCTTGTTTTGCCGACGCTTCGTACCACCATTTAAAGTCTTCAACATCCGCATGACCTGACAACCCGCTGAGTTGAATGACCTTGGCCTTGACCTGGTAATACCGATCAAAAATTTTCACCTTGGGATCTCGCTGTTGTAATCGCCGTCCTAAAGTATTGGCGGCCTGATATCCCATCAGTACAATTGTGTTCTCGACGTGTTCGATCCCGTTTTTCAGATGATGTCGTACGCGACCGTTTTCGCACATCCCACTCCCGGCAATGACGACAAAGGCCCCTTCTCGCTTATTGAGGGAAATACTTTGCTCGCGCGTCGAAACGTAATCGAGTAAAGCAAATCCGAATGGGTCCCTGTCGGATTCCATCAGCTTACCAACTTCATTGTCCATTTCATGAATATGATGCCGGTATACGGAAACCAGTCTGGTTGAAAGAGGGCTGTCCACAAAAACAGGTATATGAGGCAGGCGTTTTTCGTTATACAGTTCATTCAGATAATAAATGATCTGCTGCGTCCGCCCCAGACTGAAAGCAGGAATAATCACTCTACCATCCACGCGGTAGGCTTCATTAAGAATCTGATAGAGTTCTTCTTTAATATCAGACGCCTTTTCATGAACCCGATTTCCGTAGGTACTTTCCGAAATGAGTACCTCACAACCTGCAATCGTCTCGGGATCACGGAGCAACGGTAAATTCCGCCGCCCCAGGTCACCTGTGAAGACAATGTGTCGCCATTCCCGTTGATCTTTGATCTTCATTTCGATGATCGCTGACCCCAGGATGTGTCCTGCATCCAGAAAGCGGACTTTGACATCGTCTCCCAGTTCGTGCCATTCGTGATATTCCACGCGTTCAAATTGTTTTGCAACTCGACTTACATCATCTTCTGAATAGAGCGGTTCAATCGGTGGATGCTTCTCTTTTAGTTTCCTCGCCAGATAACGGGCATCTTCTTCCTGAATACGGGCACTGTCCTTCAGCATGATTTCAGCAATGTCCGCTGTTGCCGAAGTGCAAAATACCGGCCCCCGGAATCCTTTGCTGTAAAGCCGCGGAATGTTGCCGCAATGATCCATATGCCCATGCGATAAAAAGACAGCATCCAGTGATTCCGGCGAATAAGCAAATTGACTGTTTTTATGATAGGATTCTTCGCGATGCCCCTGAAACAAGCCGCAATCCAGCAAAATTCGTCGTGAATCGGTTTCGATCAAGTGCTGACTTCCGGTCACTTCACCGGCTGCTCCAAGAAAAGTAATTTTCATCTAACGTTTCATTTCCAGACAAAATAACAGAAACAGAAGAAGGCATGCGGGAATGATAGTAGATCGCCACCAGTTGAAACAGGAAATCTAGAAAGACGATTTAGACGATGATCTCCTGCTCGTTCTGAGCGACACTGCCTGTCCGTTCGGAAATGCTGTAGGAATCCTGATGGCGACCAGTATAGGCGACAATTAATTCAGCCAGTAAACCAAGACTGATTGCCTGTCCCCCCAGAATCGTCGCTGCTATAGAATAGGCCAGCAAAGGCCGATTGCCAATTGGCCCCAGTTCCAGGCCAAAAAGATTAGTCAGCATCCAGAGAAATCCCAGATAAGACAGGCCCAATACGCCTAAGAAGAGACAGACCAGCCCAACGGCTCCCAACATATGCTGGGGACGCTGTCCATAACCGGTCAAAAAGCGAACCGTTAAAAGGTCGAGAAAACCTCTCAGAAAACGTCTGACGCCATACTTGGAATGACCATGCTGGCGTTCCCGATGATGGATGGGAATTTCCGTCACTTTAAACCCACGCGCATCCGCAAGCACCGGAATAAAGCGATGTAACTCCCCGTAAATACGAATCTCGGCTGCGACTTCTTTACGGAATAATTTCAAGCCGCAATTATGATCATGCAGTTGCAATCCGGTCAGTTTAGCGATCATCCAGTTGAAGACTTTACTGGGATAGACTTTGTGCCAGGGATCAAGCCGCCGTTCTTTCCAGCCATTCACGACGTCATAACCTTCATTCAGCTTTTCCAGGAATCGGGGGATCTCCTTGGGATCATCCTGCAGGTCCGCATCCATCATCATGATCACAGACCCTCTTGCCGCCCGCATACCTGCCGTCAACGCCGCTGCCTTGGCGAAATTTCTGCGAAATCGAATTCCGGAAACACGACCATCTTTGGCAGCCAGCTTGGAAATGACCTCCCAGGAGATGTCGGTCGAACCATCGTCAATAAAAATGATTTCAAGATCGATATTATGTTTTTGGCTCGTGTCACAGATTTCCTGGTACAGTTGCGGCAAACTTTCGGATTCATTCAAAACAGGAATCATGATAGAGAGCACGACAGAGACCTTTCTCTCGGCAGGTAGAAACTTTAGCATTTTCAGTTTATATCAGGAGTGGATTGTTTTTGTGCCGAACTGCTATCAATGTCCGCACGACTCCTGAAACTGTAGTATAAAACAAAGGCAGCCAGAATTTCACTAGCAAATGAAACGATTCGTATCAATAACGCAGCAACAAAGGCATTCACAGGTCCGATCGCCGGGGAACCGGCAAGAATTGCCGCAATCAGTCCTTCACGGACTCCCAATCCGGCCGGCGCAAATAAAACCGCGAAACCTAATGCGAAAGCCGCGGAAATAGCAGCGATCCAGAGAGGCCATTGCTGCCAATTTAACCCTGAATCTCCCAGAGAAGCAACGACCAGCCCCAGACTTAAACCGTGTAAGCTCCAACTGATCAGAAAAGCAAACACTCCGGCGTAAAGTAAACGTATCGAAAATGAAGCCTGTAATCCCACTGCAGGTGCCTCGACACCTGATTTTGTGATCTTTTTCGAAAACAGATTTAACAGGCGGGACAAGAAGGGT
>NZ_CALFPF010000301.1 GCF_937919775.1 uncultured Gimesia sp. | reverse complement strand
CATTCCGGGCGGCATATGCTGGATGGGCGTGTGCCAACCATCGGTGCCTGGATCAATTACGGTCTGGGAACGCTGAACCAGAATCTTCCGCAATTCATCAATATGGGGCCACGTTTTTTTGATGTCAGAGACGGGCATTATCTGGGACCCGCCTACGATTCGGTGCCGCTCAAGGTTGATCCAAAAAATCCACTGCCCTATGCAAAACCGGAACTGGATCTCAGCAACGAAGAACAAAAAATCGAGTTCTCACTCATCAACCAGCTCAACCGGCTCAGTTCGGAAAAATATCCGAATGACAGCACGCTTCAGGCGCGGATTAAATCATATGAACTCGCATTCCGTATGCAGTCGGCGGTTCCCGAAGTGATTCAGTTCGACCAGGAAACCAAAGAGACGCAGGAACTTTACGGATTGAACAATCCCGCGACCAAACCGTTTGGGATGCAGTTGCTGGCCGCGCGGCGGTTTGTCGAGAAGGGGGTGCGGTTCATTCAGATCATGCATGGCGACGGAGCCGCCGGCGCCTGGGACTCACATTCCAATCTGCAGGCAAGTCACTCCAAGCTGGCAATGCAGGTCGATCAACCGGCGGCCGGTCTGATAAAAGACCTGAAACGCAGAGGCCTGCTGAATGATACGATTGTCGTGTTCGCCACCGAATTCGGTCGGACCCCCGGTTCGCAAGGCAGTAACGGCCGCGATCACCATCCGTATGGCTTTTCCATCTGGATGGCGGGCGGGGGTATTAAAGGAGGTCTGGCACATGGCACGACGGATGAACTCGGCTTCCACGCCGAAGAACATCCCCATTATGTGACCGACGTGCACGCCACGCTGATGAAACAGTTGGGACTGGACGCCCGCCGTCTGGAAGTGCCCGGCCAGAAACGCATCGAAATGGATTTCGGTCACCCAATCGACGAAATCATCGCTTAGACAGGATTTGTTTCAGTACCCGCTACGGTTTCGTCAGACGCGGTCTGCTTTGTATAATGGAATCTTTGCGATATTGAATCGCAGCTGAATTCTCATTTTCACACAGCGGATGCGAAAGGCTGTTCCATGTTTCGTTTCATATGTCTGGCACTGGTCCAACTTCCCTTCCTGATCGGCGCGGAATCTGCGTCTGCAAAAACGTACCGCGTTTATTTTCTGGGCGGCCAGTCCAACATGGATGGCTACGGATATGTCAAAGATCTTCCTCAGGATCTCAAGCAGCCGGTTTCCGGAGTGATGATCTTTCATGCAAACCCGTCTCCCGATGGAGTCCCCGTAGATGGCCGTGGTATCTGGGCTCCACTGCAACCGGGACATGGGGCGGGTTTTAAATCGGACGGGACCGCGAATACCTACTCAGATCGCTTTGGTGCTGAGCTGACGTTTGCGAAAACGCTCAAAGAACTTGCGCCGGAAGAAAATTTCGCTTTGATTAAAATTTCGCGTGGCGGCACTTCGCTGGCCATCGAAGCGGCAGGCAACTTCGGCTGCTGGGACCCCGATTATGAAAAAGGGACCGACAAAGGGCAGGGCATCAATCAATATGACCATTTTCTGACAGGTATGAAACGGGCGCTGCAGACGCGGGACATCGATCAGGATGGAGAAGCGGACACACTGATTCCCGCCGGCATTGTCTGGATGCAGGGGGAAAGTGATGCCTATTATTCTGAGGAAATCGCAAAGCAGTATGAAGCCAACCTCAAGCGGCTGATGGACTTAATTCGTGCATCGATGCTGACAGATGACCTGCCGGTGGTGGTTGGCCGCATTTCGGATTCAGGGAACAATCCGGAGGGAAAGGTCTGGAAACACGGCGAAATCGTGCGGGCCGGACAGGCGGCTTTCGTCGAAAAAGACAAACGTGCAGCGCTGGTGACCAGTACCGATGATTATGGTTATTCAGATCCTTGGCACTATAATTCAGTAGGTTATCTGGATTTAGGCAGTAAATTTGCCCAGGCCCTATGGAAACTGCCTCAGGAATAATATTATCCTGCTTGGATGATATGCGTTTTACTTTCAGCTCTTCGATAGAAATTGTGTTACAGGTATCAATATGAAACCGGAACTTCTTTCCCCGGCCGGCACCCACCGATCAATGCAGTATGCCTACGCTTATGGAGCCGATGCCGTTTATGCAGGACAGCCGCGCTACAGTCTGCGTGTTCGTGAAAACGAATTCAACAAACTGGAAGTGATGGCGGAAGCCGTCGAAGAAGCGCACAAGCTGGGTAAGAAATTTTACATCGCCAGTAACATCGCTCCTCACAATCTGAAAGTGCGCAGTTATCTCAAAAACATGGAACCGGTCATCGAAATGAAACCGGATGCGCTGATCATGTCTGACCCCGGGCTGATCATGATGGTCCGGGAACGCTGGCCGGAAGTCCCCATCCATTTGTCGGTCCAGGCAAACGCAGTCAACTATGCCACCGTGCGGTTCTGGAAAAACTTCGGATTGAGCCGCGTGATTCTTTCGAGAGAACTCTCGATCAAAGAAGTGGCAGAAATTCAGGAAGAGTGTCCCGATATGGAACTGGAAGTTTTCGTGCACGGAGCGCTCTGTATCGCGTATTCCGGGCGCTGTCTGCTTTCCGGTTATATGAACCATCGCGATTCGAATCAGGGAAACTGCACCAACGCCTGTCGCTGGGATTACAAAGTCAATGAAGCCGTCCAGACACTCGAAGGGGATATCGTCCTCAAAAATCCTCCCCCGCCAAAAAGTCAGCAGCAGCTGCCGATTGTGGATCAGTTGTTCCTCCTGGAAGAACCCCAACGGCCCGGCGAGTATATGCCCGCTTATGAAGATGAGCATGGCACATACATTATGAACTCCAAAGACCTGCGTGCCGTGCAGCATGTGAAAACATTCAGCGACATGGGAATCAGCTCGCTGAAAATTGAAGGGCGTACCAAGTCCTTCTTTTATGCAGCAAGAACCGCGCAGGTTTATCGCAAAGCCATCGACGATGCCGCTGCAGGCATCGAATTCAATGATAACCTGCTGGAGATGCTCGACAGTCTTTCCAACCGGGGTTATACCGAAGGCTTCTTCCAGCGACATGCCTCTGAAAGCATGCAGAATTATGAGCACGGTCGTTCGATGGCTAATCAGCAGCAGTTTGTCGGCGATATCATTGACCGGGATGAAGACGGTCTGATTGTGGATGTCAAAAACAAGTTTGGTCTGGACGATGAACTGGAGTTGATGACACCCGCCGGAAATACAGTCTTCAGTTTGAAAACACTGTTAGACAAGAATTCTGCGTCGGTGGAAGTTGCTCCCGGCAGCGGGCATGTCGTCAAGATCCCCTTCAGCGAAAATCAGCTTGAGGACAGTGCGGGACGGTTGAACGACCACGATCGACATTTTGCATTGTTAATGAAATCGGTAAAGACCCCCGCCGAGATGACTATCGTTTAACGAAAGTTACTTTTCGACGACCGTCAATTCATTGGTTACTTTGCGGACACCCGGCTCCAGCATTGCCAGAAATTCTACCAGTTTCTTAGCACCCGCTGATTCCACCTGACCACGTAGCGTGACACTATGATCGGCGTTCAATTCAAACTGCACGCCGCTCAGGTGTTCGTTCCGTTCTTTGATCCGGTCAAAGGATTGGCCCATCGATGCCTGGACGTTGCTTAGCGGAAGCGGGGCTGCGGTAAAAGCCACTCTCATCTGGGGACGAAATGCGGGAACCGGAGCAGCAGACTGGCCGGCATTAAACTGGTTCTGTCCCGACTGAAATCCGCTCGTGGTGGCTCTGTTAAAATTGCGGTTTTGACCGCCGTTATTCGTGCCGGCGTTCTGTGTGTTATTCCGACCGATAAACGTTTCCTGGGCTGCATCTGAGCGACCGATGAAACCGTTCTGGGGGTTGAGCGACTGCATGTTGCCCATTGTGTTGAGTCCGGATTGAGAATTCCCTGATAACTGGTTCCCGGAAGTGCTACTGCCAATCGAGCTTCCCGTACCGCCTGTCGTACTCCGACTGGACTGCTGCGAAGAACTGCTGGAGAGCGTTTGGACCTGCGCCTCAGATTGCGCGATAGCCCCGAAAGTGAAGTATGCGCAAACTGTTACACACATTACGTTTGTGAAACAAGAGCGTGGCATGATTTCCCCCGGAACAGAACTCAAAACGGAACAGGACCGCAATCGACTTAATTATAACATCGTCATTTCACAGTCAAAGCAAATAATCTGTTTTCCAGGGTTGAAAGTGGTTATTCCGCGGCATCATTCAAACGAAACTGCCGGTAACCGCCTGATTCTGTGGGGATCGCATCGGCAGTATACTGTCGGCTGCGTTCGGCTGGTAACTGTTTTGGATCATTCAGTAAACGATACATCTGAGATTCCAGTTGGCGAATCCGTTCATCGCGTTCGTCAACAACGGGCTCCATGACTTCTGCCTTGACTTGCTGGATGCGGTTCAGATCTGCTTCGGAACTTCTCAATTGAGATTGTTTATGCTTCGAGGAAAGCTCCAGACGTTTCCCCGTTTCCCGTCGTGCCAAAGTATCTACTTCTACATTTGCTTTCGCTTTTTGTTCGGGTTGTTGAGTCAGCGACTCCTCTGTCACCTGGGGAGTTTTGCCTTCCAGTTTGACTGAGATCATGCGGGAATAGATATCGGGCGCATCTTTCTGAGTCAGTTGAACACGCAGCGCACATTCCGCCTGATCTCTGCCCTTACGAACATAAGGGATAAACACCTGATAGGCGGGGCCTAAAGTAGATTCCACTGCGTGAACCTGCCAGGCGCCGGAATCAAACTTGTATTGATGCAGGGGTTTCGACTGTTCCTTTAAATCTCCCTGATCGTCGTAGAGATAAACCATCACCTCACCCTTTGCATAAACGGGTGAAGAGTTGTTGTGCTGAAAAAACAAGATCTGGCCTGCGAAGCCGCGCGTCGGCAATCCGTCAACACCTTTTCCTTCAGCAGGTTCCCAGAGTGCGACAATTTCCACAGCCGGTTTTTTGGGAGTGGCAAAGTTTTTTGCTGTCTTCCAGTTCCAGCTCGATAAAGCCAGGCTCGTACATCCGGTAACGGAGGTCGAAAATAACAGTAACGTCAACAGCGTTCGGACAGTTATGGTCAGGTGGTTCATTGCTTAGTCTCGACCCCAATAAGGAAAACGCCTTTGTATGACAGACTTTTTCGGAGCACGCTTGGGTTGTTTTATTTCTGTTTCGTAATTGATCTGCTGGATTCCTCCGTCCGCTTCCGGATTCAGATTGGTTTGTGGCATGACGGTCGTGGGGACCGGTTCCAGTAACCCGTCACCATCGGGGATGAATTCCGGTTCTCCCGGGGGCACCGCAAAAATGGGCCCCTGCATTTGTTCTGCTTTGTCCACCTGAAGGTGAATCCGTTCCGCTTCAACCTGCTTAATGAATTCCGAATCAGCATCGTTACGAATGATGCGGGGAGTCAGAAAGACCAGCAGTTCTTTGCGTCTGGTGGAACTG
>NZ_CALFPF010000300.1 GCF_937919775.1 uncultured Gimesia sp. | reverse complement strand
GACTAAAACAGGCAGGTCTCCTATCAAACCTGAAATGAGAATCAGCCCGCAAACTGTGATTTTGGGACCAGATCAGCTACGATTGGAACTTCATCCGGATTTGTTCTGACTTTCATCAATGAAGCGTTTTTATGAATTATTTTGCGCATGGGATGAGGTTTGTTGATCGCCCCTATTTCCTGGCTGGAACCGCTCTTCCCGATTTATTATCTGTTGTAGATCGTCGTGTCCGTTTGCGGATGAAAAATGTGGTTCCATTTACACAGGATGAATCAACGATCCAGGCCGAACTTGCTTCCGGTATCAAACAACATCTGGATGATGATCATTGGTTTCACTCCACTCAGGGATTTCTGGAAATCAGCACCGATTTATCCATCCTGTTTCGCAAGGTTTTCGCCGACGATGACTACGCACGCGTTGGATTTCTGGGACATATCGTGACCGAATTGCTACTGGACTGTGTTTTGATCGAACAAAATCCCAGGCTGATTGACCAATATTACGAAGCGTTTCAGCAGATTGACCCGCTGAAAATTGAACACGCTACGAACAAAATGGCCACACAAAAAACAGACCAGCTAAAACTCTGGCTGGTGCATTTTTATAAAGAAGGTTTTTTAAGGGACTATCTTGTTCCACAAAGAATGTTGGTACGCTTGAATCAAGTAATGAAACGGGTCAAACTACAACCATTACCAGAAGAAACGATTTCGATATTAAAAACAGGCCGGAGGATCGTGGAAAAGCGTCTCACCGATTTATTGCCGCCTGAACATTTTTTAATCTCACTTGATTGAAAGAAACAACAATGAAGTACGGCTTGAACATGCTGCTTTGGACTTCCGATGTGAATGAATCCCACTTTGGCCTGTTGGAACAGATTAAAGGCTGGGGTTATGATGGCGTGGAACTGCCGATTTTCGAAGCCGATGAAAAGAAGTTTTCGCAGGTCGGAAAAAAACTGTCTGAGTTAGGTTTAGAGTGTACTGCAGTCACAGTCTGCACGCCTGATGAAAACCCGATCTCCAGCGATGCAAAAATCCGCGAAGCCGGTTTAAATCGACTGAAACGGATGACGGATATGTGCTCCGCCTCGGGGGCAACTCATATGTGCGGACCGATTCACTCTGCACTCGGAGAATTTTCCGGCGCCGGTCGAACAGCCGATGAGTGGAACTACGGCAAAGAGACACTTGCCAAAGCAGCCGACTACGCACAAAAAAATAATGTGATACTGGTCTGTGAATACCTGAATCGTTTTGAGTGTTATTTCCTGAACTGTGCAGAAGATTGTGCGCAGTTTACACGTGAAGTCAATCACCCCAATCTGAAAATGATGTATGACTCGTTTCACGCCAACATCGAAGAAAAATGCATCACATCCGCAGTGAAGGCCTGTGTCGACCAGATGGTGCATGTGCATATTTCTGAAAATGATCGTTCCACACCGGGCGAAGGCGGAATTGACTGGGATACCACTTTTGCCGCTCTCAAAGAGGTGAAATACGACGGCTGGCTGATGATTGAAGCCTTTGGCCTGGCTTTACCCGACCTGGCCGCCGCCACTCGCATCTGGCGCAAAATGTTTCCGTCTGAAGAGCATCTGGCAACCAAAGGTCTGGAGTTCATGAAAACCCGCTGGGAAGGATGAATTCCATAGCTTTGATTTAAAATAGAGTAAACATCGTGCTGAATGTTTACTCTATTTTTTATTAATCAGGAAACGGCCTCAGCCACGATCTCCATTGCTGATGCACAGAGTTTTTCCGCTTCCTCTTTATGGGGCGCTTCGGCAATCACGCGAATGATCGGTTCGGTATTGCTGGCTCTGACCTGAACCCAGCGGTCTTCCCAGTCCAGTCGCAGGCCATCCCCAGTTGAGGCAGTAGCCGAATCGAAATGCGCCGCGAGTGCTTTGCAGGCATTGTCGACCTGTTCGCGGGGACAAGTGATTTTATTTTTGACGATGCTGTATTGGGGTAATGCATCAGCCCACGCACTCAATGTTTGACCGGAATCTGACAGGCCGGCCAGTACATAAGCCATACTGACATAACTGTCGCGCACATAACCAACCTTGGGATCGATGACTCCTCCATTCCCCTCGCCGCCGAGAATCGCGGATTCCTGCTTCATTTTGGCACAGACGTGAGCTTCTCCCACATAAGAGCGGAAAAACGGACAATCATATTTTGCCGCGATATCCGCCGTCACCCGGCTGGTGGAACCATTCACGACGACAGGCCCGGGAGTGCGTGCCAGAACATAATCGGCGGCCAACGCCAAAGTCAGTTCTTCTCCGATATAACGTCCTGTATTATCAACAATCGCCAGACGGTCGGCATCAGGATCTTGTGCGAAACCGGCGTCCGCTTTGTGTTTGAGTACGGCATCACAAAGTGAGGTCAGATTTTCTTTGAGCGGTTCCGGCGTATGTGCAAACTGGCCATCCGCTGTCCCGCCGAGCACGATCACTTCGCAACCCAGCGCTTCCAGGAATTGAGGTGTGGCGACCGCGCCAGAACCATGATTGCAATCGAGGACGACTTTGAATTTGCGCTGACGAATCTTGTTTGCATCAATCAGTTTTAAAACGCGTGCGATATGCGGGCCTGCGGCGTCTGCGTAAAGTTCCAATGTACCGAGTTGATCTGCGGGAACGTAATGAAACTTTTCGTTATTGAGCACATCCAGCAGCAGTTCGCCCTGTGCCTGGTTGTAAACAGAACCTTCTGCTGAAAACGGTTTCAGGCCGTTCCAGGGAATCGGATTGTGGCTGGCGGTAATTTGAATTCCACCAGCGGCTTTGAGGTGAGTCACAAGTACGCCGCAGGTGGGAGTCGTCGCAATGCCGGCATCAACGACGCGGCAGCCTGTTGCTACCAGGCCGGCAATCACCGCATGACGCACCATTTCCCCGCTCGCTCTGCCGTCACGCGACAAAACTACAGTCCCTCTATCTGCCAGGGTACCAACGGCGGCTGCAAATCTGGTTAAATAGTCGGGGGTCAATCCGTTACCGACAACGCCCCGCAATCCGGAAATACTGAGAATCCGTTCCGACATGGTATTTACCTGCTCAAAAAAGTATTTGAAGTGTCAATCATTTTCGAAAAACATAGTGGAGACCGTGTCAAATGGCAATCCCGACTCGAATCAAAATCAGTCAGTTGATTCAGGGGTCAGCCAATCCTCCGCTTGCTGCTGGCATTCGACGACGCGTTGTCTGGTGAGTTCGAGTAGTTCTTTCTCTGCGCCTCGGTCACAGTATTCCCTGATCTGTGAAGCAGAAATTGGTTTGCCGAACACCACGCGCACCGGTCGGGGACGCAGATAATAAGCGCCGCGCGGCAATGCATGAAAGGCACCGGCGATGCCTATCGGATAAATGGCGCAGTCAGTTCGCTTCAACAAGGCTAAAAAACCAGGCTTGAATCGCTGAACGGCACCATCGGTGGTACGCGTTCCTTCCGGAAAGATACCAACAAAGTTTCCCTGTTCGATATTCTGAATTGCGGCGCGAAAACTTTGAGAACTGGCGGCTGAGCGACTGATCGGAATTACAAATTCATAACGCATGAAAGGCCCCAG
>NZ_CALFPF010000299.1 GCF_937919775.1 uncultured Gimesia sp. | reverse complement strand
CTGGAATTTAAAACACGCCTTTCATCCTGACAAATTTCAACACAGTCGCCGACCTCTTTTTTATCTTGTCAATAAAAAATAACGCATTTCTGGTGAAACTTAGTAGAATGGAAGGCTGTGATTTTGGATATCGTCTCTTGATTGCTCAACGCTGTCAGCGCTCCCTTTATTGAAAAGGTAACAACCTGTGAAACGACAACTCATTTCCGCCTGGACACTTTTTGTCTGTTTGTCTGCTGCTGTTTTTGCTGACGACCGAGGCACATTGATTTTTGAAGATGATTTCGAACGGACCGAGTCTCAGGAAACAAAAGATGAAATCGGTAAGGGCTGGGGGTCGAACAGTCGCACCCGCGCCAAAGGGAATAAGCAGGTCGATCTCAAAAATGGCGCGATGTATATTTATATTCACAAGGCGGCGGACCATGCGGTCTCCGTGACGCACCCTGCCGAGTTCAAAGACGGGGCGATCGCGCTGCGGTTCATGCTCGAAGATGATCAGGACAGCCTGGGGCTGAACTTTGCGGATCTGAAATTTAAGCCCGTGCATGCCGGCCATTTGTTCGTCGCGAAAGTCAGTACCAAAAATGTGGAGTTGACCGACCTGAAGACGGGAAATATGGACTTAAAAACGCGCGAGCTGAGACTAGCCGGCAAGCTGCCTCCGGAAATGAAGGAATTGCTGAAGACGAAAACAAAACGATTTCCCAACAAACTGGAAACCGGCAAATGGTATGACTTACTGGTCACCGTGACCGGCGATACGCTGACGGTAACCATTGATGGGAAACAGGTCGGCTCATTTTCGTCGGAAGGGATGGCACATCCCACGAAACGTTTGCTGCGTCTGGCGGTGCCTCACAGTGCGGTGGTAGATGATGTCAAAATTTACGCGCGTTCCGCCGAAGCCCGTTAGGATTCGCGAAAGTGTCTGTTGAATCAATTCCTGTTGGAATCAAAACTCCTGAAACTCGATCCTTCCTGAAGATCTCTCCTGAATAGAAGCCGCTCGCATGATGAACTATTTCCTGTTACCCCGTTTTTATTCCCTGATTGTCGCCTGCTGTCTGGCTTTTGTGTTTGCTGTCGAAGCAGAAAAAACCGGTGCCGCTGACTGGCCGATGTGGCGACAAAATGCGGGACGCACCGGCGTGACGGCGGAATCGCTTCCGGAAACGCACGCACTCAAATGGGTGCGACATCTGCCGGAAATTTCACCCGCTTATCACAGCTCGCGTTTACAGTTTGACGCCGGTTACGAACCGATTGTGGCTGACGGAAAACTTCTGGTCGCTTCATCCCGTAATGACTGTGTGACGGCCTACGAAGCAGCAACAGGCCGCGAACTCTGGGTGTATCAGACAGAGGGGCCCGTTCGATTGGCGCCCGCGGTCTGGAAAAACGCGGTCTGTTTTGGATCAGATGATGGCTGGTTCTATTGTGTAGATTTATCGACGGGGCATTTGCGCTGGAAACATCAGGCGGTTCCCAACGAACGCCGCCTGCTGGGGAATCGGCGGTTGATTTCCGTGTGGCCCGTTCGGGGAGGTCCTGTGGTTTCAGAAGGGACGGTCTACTTCGCCGCCGGCGTCTGGCCGTTCGAAGGGGTGTTTGTCTATGCGATGGATATCGAGACAGGCGATCTGATCTGGCGCAACGAGCGGCTCGGTTATCTGTTCGGCCAGCAACCACATAATACACACGCCATCGGGGGACTGGCACCGCAGGGTTATCTGGTCGTCAATGACGATGAACTGATCGTGCCCTGTTCGACCGCCTACCCGGCGCGATTGAATCGTAAGACCGGTGCGCTGATTGAATTTCAACTTCCCGATGCGGGAAGGCTTCCCGGAGGCTGGTTCGCTTCCCTGGATCCGGATACCGCGAAAGCGGTCCGCCGCGGAACAGTGACTTTCGATAAAGTGGTGAATAGCCAACAGCACGAAGACAAAGTGAATGAGGGGTTGGGCAAACAAAATGTCAGCCGTACGATTCAGGCGGGCGATCGATCCTTCAAGTTCGACGACAAATTAGACGGCGTTGAAGGAACCATTCATTCCATGATTGTCGCCGATGGCAGACTGTTTGTTTCAACGCGCAACGGAAGCCTCTACTGCTTCGAAAAGCCCGACGCGGCCACAGCGACACCCGTCAAACATTGGAAACAGAACCCGGTCGCACTTTCTACAACGCCGGAAGCGACCCGGTTTTCCAAAGCATTGATTCATGAAGCGTCGGGCCCTGAGGGAATTGCCTTTGTGGTCGGTCTGAAAGAGGGGGCGCTGGTGAAAGCGCTGCTGCGCGAATCGAACTATCATGTGATTGTCTTTGCGGACGATGCAGAACGCGTTGATCAACTCCGCAGTGAGTTGCAGCGTGCGAACGAGTATGGAACGCGGGCGGCCGTCATAAACTGCGACACGAAAACGTTGAATCTGCCCCCCTATCTGGCGACGGTCATCGTCACAGAAACTCCCTCTGCGATCGCCGAAACCTGGGACACGCTGTTACAGTCGCTGCGCCCCTTTGGTGGAGTCGCGGCGTTGGGCATCAAGCGGGATACCGGCTTTGCCACGGCAGAGAATTTAAAAGCGTTGAATCCTGGCAATTTTGAGTTGGCAGAGTTTGCAGGGCAGGCTCTGGTTCGGCGACCTGGCGCTTTGCCGGGAGCCGCCGACTACCGGGGGAACTACGAACACTGCGAAGACAGCCTCGTCCGTTTTCCACTGGGGGTACTCTGGTTTGACGATACGCTCTCGCACTTCAAACGCTCTCCTCAGCCGCATTTCTTTAACGGCACGATGGTCTCCCGTCCGAAAGACTGGTCGCAAGTTCGGCTCCGAGGCGATTATAAACTTGATTATCCGTTACTCCCTCCTGTGCTCTCCGATATCTACACAGGGCGCGTACTGACACAAACAGAACAGACGACGCTCCGGAAAAATCTGCCGGCAAACCCTGCCGGCGCTCAGTCAAGCTACTATCACGCGCCGCACCAGAAAAAAATACTCAACCCTGATCCACCCGTGGCAGGCAAACGCACTAACCCGCTCACTGGTTTAGAAGAACCGCGCGTATTCCCAAAAATGTATGGCTGCGATGGGGGAGTCGATTACGGTTTATTCTTCACTTTAAGAAGCGGGACGGCCGCCTATTATGATAAGAGCCTGGAAAGCGGAACGGTTTTTATTAGTGGCCCGCGCAGCGGTTGTACCAACAGCATTATTCCCTCGGGAGGTCTGTTGAATGTGCCGTATTTTTATGACGGTTGCACCTGCAGTTATCCGTTACCTGCAGGGCTGTCGATGGTGGCGATGCCGGAAAGTCACGAGCAGTGGTCATCGTGGGGCGATGACAAAATCGAACCTGCGTCGATTCAGCGTATTGGATTGAACCTGGGCGCCCCCGGCGATCGAAAAACGCGTGCGGGAACACTCTGGCTCGATTACCCGTCCATTGGTGGTCCCTCTCCGAAAATTCGTGTCGAAACAAAACCAAAAGATCCGCTCTACCGTTATCGGCACACAAACTGGATGCAGACCGGCGAGGTCTGGCCGTGGGTCGCTGCGTCGACGGTACAAGGACTAAAGGAGCTGACGTTGCACGACCTCAAGCCGGGCATTTATAAGGTTCAGCTCTACTTCGCGGAAGTGGACGCTCTCCAACCCGGACAGCGCCTGCAGAACATCTCGCTCCAGGGGCAGCAGGTGCTGAGTCAATTCGACATCCTGGCGGAAGCAAAGCAGCCGATGACGGGAATCACCCGGCAGTTTGATAACATCAAGATCGACGGCAGCCTGACACTGAACCTGGAAGCAACCGCAGGCGAGTCACTCATCAGTGGAATCGAGCTGATTCGCGTTCCCTGAGCGAGGCGATGTAGAAAATGTTT
>NZ_CALFPF010000298.1 GCF_937919775.1 uncultured Gimesia sp. | reverse complement strand
CCAGATATTCGCGGTGAATGCCCTGGATGATCTGCGGCTGAGTCAGCGAGAGCAGATCATTATTCCCGGCAATATCCATATGGTAGTCTGCGAAGCGTGTTCCCCGGTAATCAGCCTCTTTGAGCTTATGGTTCTGAATCATCGTCCCCATCGCCCCATCCAGAATCAGAATCCGTTTTTGAATGGCGTCATAGAGAGCTTCAATGCGAGCGTCGCGATCGGACATACTTATAAACCTGTACTTTTATGAAAGATATCTGCCTGTGTAGTGAATTCCGCTATTGTGATCTCTGCCTGGCCCCCGCAGACACACTCAGACGTAACAGAGACACCAGAATGGGTCACCGGGGCGCGCAGGATCAGGTTGCATTCTAGCAAATCAGTTGAAAAGCGAAACCGCAGACAAACAGCTTTATTTGGCCGATTGATTCAAATCTTTCCTCGGCTGAGCTCCAATCATGCCCACCAGCTCTTTCAGATATTCAGCAGAGGAAACACGGGCCAGTTGCTGCTCGACCCACTCGCGTCGATCGGCAATACGGAGCCGCTTCACTTCCCGCTCATAGCCGGGATATTTCGTGAACTGATCGAGATAATCGAGATGGCGCTGCAGCAGTTCGGTCTCATACGCCTGTCGGGCGGTGAGCCGTGCCTGATACCAGTCACTCTCAAGTAAAGACTCTTGCGTGAACAGAGACCGTACCTCGGAATCGTGAATGGAATGCCCCTGCCAGGTTCCGTGAGCCATGATTGAAAGAATTGCCTGTAAAGGGGGGCAGGCTTCTTCGTAGGAACCATCTTCGAAGTATTGCAAAGCCACGCGCTGCTGGGCTTCGGCGATATACTGAATCCCGTCCACAAAAGAATCAAGATCCTGCTTCTCCGGCTTGAGAATGGTCTCATCAAATACAGATGCCGGATTATCAAATACGCGACCGAAGAAGCGATTGAGAAATTTGGAGGTAATCCGATACCCCAGCCGACTTGCAGGAATCGATTCGCCATTATGTTCGAAATCAGAAATGGGTTCCAGTAAGCCATTCTTGATCAGATATTGCGGCTTTCTTTCTTCCGGCGACATGCGACACCAGATTTCAGGGATCAGCAGGCTCACGTCGTGATCCACACGTACATCAGGGCCGATGTGACCGGCGGCCGTCGAAAAGCCGGCGTAACCGGTGAGAATAAATCCGACCAGGGCACTATTCAGATCGACGGCGGGACGCAGTGCGTTAAAAGGCCCTTTGGTCAAAGCGCCTTCACTGCCGGCTCCGGTTGTGGAGGGACTCTTGCCCGTTAGAGAACAGATGAAGTCCATAAACAGTTCCGGCAGTTCCTGATAATGAATCGGAGAATACACGGCAAGACTGCGAATGCCTTTCTCACGGTCAGGCGGGTTGTTACGTCGTCCCAACATGACGGCATTCACCGGGTTGTAGACGGGCTGGTCAGCCGGAATGGCGCGGAACAGCCGTGTGGACATCTTGGCTACATACGCATTCAGCGGTTTCACCAGATCGGGACGAATCTGTAAATAGCGCGGATTTTTCGTCGGTTTGCCGTCGATCTGCCGCGGATTTGCTGAGCAGACGACATAACTGCTGTTGGACTCTTCCGCAGCATGCAGCATATTCTGCATCGGAGTGCTGAAGGCATCGAAATCGACCACGTATTTACTCATATCACGCACTTGCTGAATGGTCAGTGGTTCGAAATTCGAGATAAAATTACCGGGGCGAGAAAGATCGGCTTCAGTCTGTTTATCAAGGCCTCTTACAATCGCGTCATCGGGACGCTGAAACAGACGGTACTCGCTGTTGATGACAAACTTGCAGCTGTAACCACTCTCGCCTTCCGCCAGATGATTCAACGCACGACACGGCACAACGACCGAGGCACTGATATCGTCTTCGGTCTGAATTTTCATTGAAGCGATGAAGTCCTGACGCACTTTAAAGGTCCGCCAGCCCAACAGAGAAAACAAACCGACGCGCAAATACGTCCCCACCAGTTTTCGCTCACGGTATTTCAGCTCATGACCGTAGATGCCATTGACAATATCGACACCAAAGTGATCGGCCCAGTTCTCACCCCAGCTGGTCCAATAGATACGTTTGATAATATACACCAACGCGCGGATATGATCGGGAATCGCATTCAACCAGTCGTTGAATTCCTGAGTGTAAGTCGATGAGGGAGTCAGTAACTTGATGACACTGCCCAATGACCGATTCTGATCGAGCACACGTCGGCTCGCACGCAGTTGGGGATGCCCTTCCGGCAGTGGTTCCAGCCAGCGTGCTGAATAATCTTTTTCAATGATTTCCCGCACGTAAGCCATATCTTTTTCGTAGTTTGAAACGAACACCGGCCCGTACAACATGTAATCCAGCAGCGACTTGCTGATTTCACTTTTGCCGCCACCTGAAACGGTACACGGTTTGTGGCAAAAGACTCCCTCGCCTGAGGTGCCAATGATTCTCCAGGAGGGTGCTGCCGGATGTTTTTCCATGCGCAGTTGATAACCAGACGGGGCCATATAAACATTGCCCGGCAATAACGGAATCGACTGCTTCTTCCCTGCCCTGCTCCAGCGAATACATTGTTCAGGCAGACTGGCATATGCGTCTTCCGGAATGTAAATCAATTCGGGGTAATTCCGGTCGACTCCATAGCCGGCTTCCTGCCCGTCGATCTGGTCGCCATAATCTCGCATGACATCATCAAAGGTTCGTCCATTATAGCGGACACTGTTGACCTGAAACCCTTCGCCCAGGTTATAGCTGGGAAATGCGACGGCGCCGCCGGCATGTTCCTCTTCCGCATTGCCATACAGGTTGGCGGAATAACTGATTTGTGTCTTCACTTCCTTTTTACAATAACCAAAATAGTTATCGGCGATGAGAGTCACAATCACCCCTGCATCCGTGCGGCAGGTCATCTTGAAAGCCAGGCCGTCGTTGTACAGTTCGTCATCCGACTTCCAGCACATGCTGTCATGCCGTTGTCGTTCTGTCGCGTCGTCCCAATGCGGCAGCCCCAGCTCGTGTTTTGTCAGGGTTGTCAGGTGCGGTGCCAGAATGACCGCGCCGGTATGCCCGGTCCAGTGCATGACGTCCAGACCGGCATCATTTTCCGGCACAAACGGGTCACCGGCATTTCCAAAGATGGACTCTACAAAGTCCAGATTGCTCACCAGTGTTCCCGGAGCAAAAAATCGAACTTCCATCCGTTTTTCAGGAGTGACACCTTTGACCTCAGGACAGACAATGGGACGTAACATCAACGAAGCCCATCCCGATGCCGGCTCTGCCTGCTTTGAAGTAAAAGGAAACAGCGTCATTTCCTCAGGTGGATTCATCGCATGCAGAAACATTTTCACGAAGGTCCCACGTGGAACCGCGCGCTTATCCGCGGCAATCGGCAAGCCGCCTTCTGTGATATGAAAGGTCCCGACCGTCGTACGGCGATCGTGTTTGGGATTATGCAACACACCGTTTTTCACACGGTAGGACTGAACCAGTTCACTCGCATATTCATCATGCTCAATCGGCAGGGATAACTCTCTGGCCAGTCCGAAGCGATCGAGCACCAGCGTCCGGCCCGGTAATTTCAGTTGATCCGATCCCGTCACATCAGTGAAATGCGATTGTAAAAATTGTTCGATTCGCTGATCAGCGGGACAACGATGGTCCGACAGCAGTCGATTTTTTTGACGGTGATTGTCCAGCAGTCCTTTCGCAATATCGGCAAAGGTCCGGTCCGCGTCTGTCAATGCTGCCGGGTAACCGTTGGCCATTAACTGCAGATTCAGATAACGCAATATTTCATCACGATCCTCGTCACACGTTGCGTTACCATTTTCATCGAGTCCCAGTGCCTGACGAAACTG
>NZ_CALFPF010000297.1 GCF_937919775.1 uncultured Gimesia sp. | reverse complement strand
ACAGGATTCCTGTTATGTTAGATCAGAGAATTCCACTGTTGAATTCTTTTACTTTATTATTTACTAATTTACATCGACAGTCAGGAGTATGATCTGTCATGACGCAAATTGAATATGTCCATGCACGTGAAGTCTTTGACAGCCGTGGGAATCCTACGGTGGAAGTGGAGATTTGCTGCGCGAATTCCCGCCCCGGCAGAGCCATAGTTCCCAGCGGTGCCAGTACCGGCAAATTCGAAGCGGTCGAATTACGCGATCAGGATTCATCGCGATTTGATGGTCTGGGAGTCACGCAGGCAGTCGAAAATGTGCGAGGCGAGATCGCAGCTGCGTTAATCGGCCAGGATGCTTCTGACCAGCGAGCCATCGATGCGAAATTGTGTGAGCTGGACGGGACAGAGAATAAGTCGCGTCTGGGGGCCAATGCGATTTTGGGGGCATCTCTGGCAGCCGCTTATGCCGCTGCGGAATCTCAGCAGCAGACCCCCGTTGAGCGTTTTGCCGAAATCTGGTCTGAATACATCAGTCAAACTCCTGCGGCAGAGTCAGGGGGGGGACAGACACAGCGAACTTCTTTACTGGCTCAATCGATGTTACTCCCGCTGCCCATGGTCAACATGATCTCAGGCGGACTGCATGCGGGACGAAATCTTGACTTTCAGGATTTTCTGATCCTGCCGGTCGGAGCGACTTCTTATCGACAGGCTTTCGAATGGATTGTGACCATTTATCGCAGACTTGGTCAGATACTGAATAAAACAGGACACGAAGGAACCCTGATCGGAGATGAAGGGGGGTACGGTCCCAAATTAAGCAGTAACAGTGAAGCAGTCAAATTTGTTGTGGCGGCGATTGAAGCGGCGGGGCTCAATCCGGGTGAGGATGTTGCCATTGGTCTGGATGTTGCCAGCACGCATTTTTATGACGCAGAAACGGGAAACTATCATCTGAATGCAACGGGAGACGAGGCGCTCTCTGCAGATGATGTCATCGATATGCTGGAACGCTGGGTGAATACGTATCCGATTATCAGCATTGAAGATGGTCTGGCGGAAGATGACTGGGAAGGGTGGAAAAAACTGACCGAGAGGTTGGGGCACCGCGTCCAATTAATTGGCGATGATCTGTTCGTGACCAATCGTCGTCGGTTGCAGCAGGGGATCGACAGTCAGACGGCCAACAGTGTTCTGATCAAATTGAATCAGATCGGCACACTTTCTGAAACATTGGAAACGCTGAGGATGGCCATCGATCACGGCTATTGGCCCGTGGTGTCGGCACGCAGTGGTGAAACGGAAGACACCACGATTGCCGATCTGGTCGTTGCCACCGGGGCAGGACAGTTAAAAGTCGGTTCCGTAGGCCGCAGTGAGCGTTTGGCGAAATACAATCAGTTACTCCGGCTGGAAGAACAATTGGTGGGCCGGGCTGGTTATCACGGGGGAGGAATCTTTTCCTCGTTGAAATAATGCAATCATATTCGGGTCTAATCAGTGGTTCTATAAGGATCACTGTTGAGAGGGCTGGTTTTGGGAATAAAGCCCATGGAGTGCGTCCAGATCGGCTTGCAGTGCCTGGGAAACGCGGAAAATGCTGACGGCGCCTAGAGTTCCGGCAACTGTCAGAATTCCGATGGCGACTTTGTCATCCAGATTAATCATTGCCAGAGCGGCGATACTGAGTGTCGGCACTAAGAACGCCATGATCAGATAAACCCAGGTCAGGCGTTTGATTTGCAGGTAAGTATCGGGGGCGCGCTGGCTGAAATCATTGCTCTGCAGCAAACGGGGATAAATCGCATGCAGGCTGATATAAGTCACTCCAAAAAATGGATAACTGGCTGCGATCAAACCACACAAGACGAGTGATCCCAGGAAATGCATGTAGTCAGTGAGAGACAATGAACCAATGGCATAATGCATGCTGACCGGGTAGGCGATGCCGGCAAGGATCCATTCTGTGGTACAGATCAAGGCAGCATAATGTCCGAGCCTGAGACACCGCTTTTGGATGGCGGCTGTTTTTTCCTTTTCTGAAATGACGTCCGTCGGTTTCTCAGTTCGAAATCGCAGTATGGTCCAGGTCAGCCAGCCGATCAGGCCCAGTCCCAGTGGATAGGCAATCAGATTGATGATCGACTGAATTTGCCAGAACGCGTCTTGCGAATTCTTTAAGTGTTCCACGATATGTTTCTGGTTATGAAAGAAATTGAATAAACCAGCCAGCATATTCGGGATGGCCACAATCAGGATGATCAGTGGAATCTCCCAGCCTTTTAATCGTGTGAACCAGCTTGTGGATGGGGGGAATAGAATCTGTTGTGCTCTGGGGTTCAGGCATAATTCCAGTTGACTGGCGAGTTCCGTACCTGAGTTCCAGCGTTCCAGTGGATTGGGCATCAGGCACTTTTGGAGAACAGTCACCAGATGTTCCGGGCAGTCAGGGGGCAGATGTTGTGGTGAGTTTCGCAAGGTGGTACCTGATTGCCGTTGTTGAATCATCTGTTTCAGCAGTGTTGACCAGCCGGAGGTGATGGCAGGGTCCTGGAAGGGGCGGACGCCTGTGAGCAGTTCCCACAACATTAAACCCAGCGAATACAAATCACTCTTTTCATCGAGACTTTCCGGCAGTCGGGGATGTGTGGGGTCATAGGCTTCCAGCTGTTCGGGGGACATGTAAGCCAGACTTCCCCCAAAATAAGCGGCCGGAGTTGTTCCAGCGATGTGTGAACTGAAACTGATATTGAAGTCCGCCAGTTTCGGAATCCCTTCCGCTGTCAGGAGCACATTGGCCGGCTTGATATCCCGATGTAAAACACCTTTTTTATGTGCATAGTCCAAGGCGCGTGCCAGGCGTATTCCTAACCAGCAAATCGTTTCCGGCCAGGAGAGGGAATTCAATGTCTGGCAGGTGAAAGATTCGGTGGGACGGGATTCGCCGCGCAAATCCAGAGACTGGTTGACCGCAACCAGCAGGACGCTGCCTGATCTTTCGGCGGGCGCTGTGTTACGGATGATCTCGGCGACTGTGTGCAGGGTGCCTCCGGGAAGATACTGCATATACAAGAGGCGAATCTTTTTATCAGGCATGATA
>NZ_CALFPF010000296.1 GCF_937919775.1 uncultured Gimesia sp. | reverse complement strand
ATTTATAACTTCGCAAATTCAAAGTGTATTGAGAGCAAGAATGTCTTCCGTTGCTAACAAACGAATCTCTTCCAAATGGCAGATCTTTCAGGCTGCAACTCTGTGGGCAAGTATGATTCTTTGCTGCATCTCAGTCTGGATACTTTTAACCGACTCTCGTTATCTCAATTCGGAAACAAGCCCCAAATTCACCGGGAATGAGGCCAGCATTCTTGATCCCCAGAATCCGTGTGGTCCCGTGGCTGTTTCGGTAGTAACACATTATCTGAAACAACCACGATCTCTGGCTGAATGTAATCAAGTCGTTCACTGCGATACCCTGGGTAGATCATCCATGGAAGATTTGACAACAGGCTTGGATAAACTGGGTCTCTATTCCGTAGGTCTAAAACTGGATTCGAAAGCGGCCCTCAACTTTAAGGTCCCCTTAATTTTGTTCGTTAACGGAAAACATTTTGCAGCAGCGCTTCCGCATACTGACGGCAAAATGGTCATCATCGATCCGCCTTACAAACCGAAACATGCTGAGGAAAGCGAACTGCGGCAGAGATGGACCGGCGAAGCTTTACTCATTTCCACATCCAAAGATTCTTTGAACTTGGAAATGCAACGATTGGGATTGTCGCTTTAGTATTGTCAACTCAACTGCCCGACAGAGTCTTAAATGAATTTTGGTGCCTCAGGTATTTTTCATGCACTCAGGTTTAAAGAAATTATCATTGATCGGAACCTCCGCCTTACTAATAGTCGCGGCAGTGATATTTTTCACGAAATCTCAGGAAGTTACGTTAGAGCAGCCTCGCCTGGAATTAAACAGCACACATAAAGACTTTGGTGCGGTCTTACCTGGGGAAAAACTGAATGCCCAGTTTCTTCTAAAAAATACCGGCACGGGAGTTTTACGCATCCAGAATCTCAGTACGTCTTGTGGATGTGCGCCCGCTCAAATCAGTCATGAGGAAATATTCCCGGGGCAAAACTCGGAAGTATCGGTCTCATTTCACTCGCGAAACAATGCTGGCACAATTGGTCATATGATTCAATTTGATTCCAATGATCCAGAACAGCAGCATGTTGCTTTAACAGTTTCGGCACGATCTCAATGGCCAGTGGAATCTTCTCCCAAAAGTATTATCAATTCAAACTTGCCTCTGGGAGAAAAGAGCGAGCAGGAGCTGACTGTTTACAGTTCTGATCGCCAAAGTTTTTCGGTGACTTCTTTTTCGTCTTCGCATCCGTCGATACAATTGAAATTATTAGATTCTTCTGACTTCGAATATCGATATCAACTGACAATCGCAGGGGAAAAAGCGGGACCCATTATTGGAACAGTCACTTTTAACACAGATAATTCAGTGCGTCCTGTAATTGTTGTTCCGGTCAACACCGAGATTGTTTTACAAGAACGTATTTTCCCCAGCAATATCCTGATTGGCCAAAAAGCGAGAAAAGCTCAACATGATGCAACGTTGATTGTGAATTTTTCAGACGCCTCAAATGAAATTACAAAAATTGAATCAAGCTCACCTGAATGGTCTATCGATCACTGGAGCGTCGAAAAATTCTCGCCCAAACGACAAAAAATATTACTCTCACTCAGGCTACCGGATTCTCCAGGCTACCATCGAAACAGATTAGAGCTAAACACAAAATTAAATCAGGAAATATTAGCAGTCACGGTAACTTGCCTGATTTTAAATGATTAGATTAACGAATCAGGCTGATCTAGCCTGCGTCAGGTTTATCGTAACGTCTCCGAGGCCGTTCGGACCGAGTAGAATGGCACGGACGAGGCCATGATTAAATGGGATGCGCTCTAGCGACAGACGATTTTCAATGTGACGCATACCACCATCAGCTTGATGTATCAACATGAGATCTGGCGAAATAACGCATCAGCGGCCATTCGTTGGTCCCATTTTTCCTGTCGAATTGAGCGGCACAATAAAATAATCCATCCCGTTGATCTGTTTACGTTTCCAGTTTTGCGGGTGAGTGGGTTGGACCGGCGCGACGGGGATGAAGGAATTCAGGTCTTTCAGCTCATGAAATACAAACGGCTGAGTGGGGAGCGCCAGCCGTTTTTTTTCCAGTTCCGCGACGCGTTTTTCGAGGCTGGCAATTCGTTCCAACAAGACCGTCACCTCGGAGTCAGGTTCCGCTTGCGGTTTTTCGGCATCGATGGCACTTCGCAAGTTATCTGTAGACAAACACAAAAACAACGCCACAACAGCAAGAGAGAAAGACATTTTTTTCATCGTCGGGACTCCTTACTAATTTTTTCGTTTTTTGTTGAATACCGTTTCACCGGCTGCCGAACACTGCTTGTAAAAAGCAGTATAACAGATTACCTCAATATGTCAGCAGAACTTTACCGTGCCGCGATCGGTTCATTTTTCAGCCGATTTGCTGTTGTTTTTCGCGTTTTGTTCGTCTTGCATTTCCTGCAGGACGACGACGGCTTTCCGCAAGGCCTGCTGAGCTTCCGGCGTCGACAGATCAAACACAAAAATCGAATAGCCGGCCCGTTTGATGGGTTTGATCGAACGAAACGCCGCAAACGGATCTTTCGAATGTGTATACAGCCCCTGCAGATGATTCGCCGAAAGTGCCAGATATTTCCATTGATCATAATCGGCGGGCAGCGTCTCTTTCAAAGAGCGGGCGTTGATGGAAAACGCTTCCGGCCGCGCCGTCCCGAAATAGTAGAGCAGGCATTGCTCTCGCTCGTGTTCCGGCAGTTCCGAGAGTGCTTCTTTCAGCGCAGGCAGATCCTGTCCCCAGTCCAGATTGGAATCGAGCAGATAAAACCGACCGGCCGCCGGTCCGCCCACGCTGTCATTAAAATAAGACAGATAATGTGGTTGAACGGAAGCAATCGAGACCACCTGCAAGCTGACGCAGACGAAACAGAACAGAATCATCAGAGAGGTTCTGTTCTGAAACCAGCGCCAGAACTGATCGATAGTAAACAGAAACAGCAACGGGTAAAGCGTCAGGAGATACCGCTGCCCCAAATTCAGGCGGCTCGTTAACAGCATCGCCAGCAAGACCACACCGGCCAAGAGCCAGATCGCCGGGGCATGGCTTGTCGGTTCCTGCGAAACGAGTGCGTTGTTTTTTTCCAGGCATGCAGCAGAAGCAGCGTCGGGTAAGTTGCGCATTGTTTTCCAGGCGACGTGAATAAAGATCAGACTAAGAATCAGTCCGAGTGCCGTCAGCAGCAGTTCAACGGGCGTACTTTTGAATAACCAGGCCAGCGGAAAGTAATACCACCAGCCGGAGTGGGAGACCTCTCCCATTAAGTAAGCGTC
>NZ_CALFPF010000295.1 GCF_937919775.1 uncultured Gimesia sp. | reverse complement strand
TCAAAGCCCGGACGGAACGTCAGATTCGTGAAATCGAGGATCATATCCGCTGGTATGCGATTCTCGTGCCGCCGTTCCCGGCGATTCTGTTGGGCATCTGCTTCCTGTTTTTCAGAATGAAAAATGAAAATCAGAATATTTCTCCTGACCGGAGACTGAAGAAATAATCACAGGCCGTTCCGGAAACAGCCTGTGAACAGTGAAAAGCTGAACTGCGTCCTGTTTGAATTCAATTTAAACCACTGTTTTTGAGTAAAATCGTTTGCCATGAATGAAACGACCAGAACACTGACCTTTGCAGGTATTGCCGTCGCTACTTTAATCGCCGCTTTCGTAGCCGATCGAGCATCTCAGCCCACTGAGTTAACAGGCTACGAAAATGTCGGAGAAGAATTCTATCCCGATTTTACCGACCCGACACAGGCCAAGTCGCTGCGTGTCGTCAGCTATAACGAAGACTCAGCCACGCTGAAAGTCTTCAACGTGGAATTCAAAGACGGCGTCTGGAAAATCCCCTCGCATCACGATTATCCGGCTGATGCGGAAGCGGAACTGGCTGAAACGGCGGCCTCTCTGGTTGGCGTCGTTCGTGGTGCACTGGAAAGCAGACGCAAAAGCGACCACGAACGTTTTGGCGTGATCGACCCGCTGGATGAATCCAACACGAATCTCAAAGGACGTGGCCAGAGACTGACACTCTCTCAAGAAGGGGGCACTCCGCTCGTTGATTTTATTATCGGTAAGCAAATTCCCGATCAGCCGAATGAATACTACGTCCGCAAAGTCGATGAGGATTCCGTCTATCGCACCAAGCTGAATGTGGATCTTTCTTCCGAATTTTCTGACTGGATTGAACCCGATCTGCTGAAAGTCGAACGTGATCGGCTGGTGGAAATCATCGTCAATAAATACTCGATCGACGAACGGCAGCGGCGGATCGTGAACCGGGAACTCTCGACGCTCACACGTAAAAAGTCCACCGATCCCTGGGAACTGGAAGGTCTGAATAAAGAGACCGAAAAACTGAATACCGCAGACGTCAATCAGATGATCAATACTCTGGGTGATCTGAAAATTCAGGGCATCCGCCCCAAACCCACGGGAATTGCCCAGGAACTGAAAAAGTCGGGCAGCCTCCGACTTGACCCGATCGACTTTGTGGATCTGCAGAGCAAGGGATTT
Organism: uncultured Gimesia sp.; assembly: GCF_937919775.1. Taxonomy (GTDB): domain Bacteria; phylum Planctomycetota; class Planctomycetia; order Planctomycetales; family Planctomycetaceae; genus Gimesia. The sequence continues at coordinate 21,057 of NZ_CALFPF010000295.1, read as the reverse complement.
ATCCTGGCCAGCGATCCCCAGGGAAATCAGCAGCTGGTTTCGAATGAAGGCGAAGTGATTGCCGCCACGAACCAGGGGGTTGTGTATTCGCTTTACTTCGGCGAAATTTTCACCGGGAGCGCCCTGGATATCGAAGTGGGTAACAGCGCGAAAAAGAAAGACGAGAAATCCAAAGAAGAAAAAGAGAAGACCCCGGCGGCAACAGACGCCAAAGAACCCGAGAAAAAAGCGGACGAAAAAACCGATGAGGGCGCCTTAAAAACCAGCCGTTATCTGTTTGTAACCGTTTCGTTCGATCCTTCATTCATTGGTGATCCTCCACAAAAACCGGAAGAGCCCCAAAAACCGGCCGACCCGAAAGCAGAAAAGCCGGCGCCCGATAAAAAAGAAGCGGACAAAAAAGCAGAAACCAAGCCGGCTGATAAAAAAGAGGACTCCGCCAAACCGGCAGAAAAAACCGGGCCCGTAGCCGAATATGAAATCGCGATGAAAAAATATCAGTCTGAACTCAAAACCTATGAAAAACAGTTGAAAGAGTACGATGATAAAGTGGTCAAAGGCAATGAACTCGTCCAAAAGCTGAATGAACGCTTTGCCGACTGGTATTATGTGATCTCCGCCAACAGTTTCGAAACACTCAGAATGTCGCGTAAAGCGCTGATCGAACCGATTGAGAAATCAGCGCCCCCCCAGACAGAGCCTGCGGTTCCTCCCAAGGGTACACCAGCAACCAAACCGACTGATCCTGCCAAGCCCAGCCCAACGCCCGCAAAGAAGCCGGCTCCTGACGAATCTGGTTCCACTGCCAAGCCGGAAAAACCAGCCGAGAAACCGGCGACAGAAAAATCGGATGACAAACCGAAAACTCCTGAAACGGATGCCAAGGGAACCGCCACACCCGAGCCACCAAAGAAAAACTGATCATTCAATCAGTATTTGAAACATCAGGCCAAATTTGTGGTGAGACACAATCGACGTGCACTCACCATCGATTTGGCTCTCTTTACGGATTAGGGGATCTGCTCTATTCCGGTTAGGCAAACTTTGCCGGCCATGTTCACGTTATTCAGGTGATTCCGGTCGAATCGTTCATAGAAATTCCCCGCATCCTACCGATAAAGCTTAGTGAATGACTTATAACGATTTTATAAGTTGCTCGCGTTTAACCGGGTCATCAAGTCATCATTAATATAAGGCCAGCTGCAAAGGAATTGCGGTTTAACCTTGTGAAGGAGTCACAGAAATGAAAAGACTTCCAAAACAGATTCAATGGGTCATTATCGGCTTTTCGGTTGTTTTGTTAGTTGGTTTGTCTATTGAACTCTCCAAAGCGGAATCAGAGAACAATTCAGCAGATCATTCCGGAAATCTCATCAAATGGCACACGGATTTAGAAACCGCCCACCAGGCTTCTTTAAAAAGCAATAAGCCTGTGTTCATCGTGTTCGATGCCAGCTGGTGTACCTATTGCCGCAAATTGGAGAAAGACACACTGTCCGACCCCAGAATGTCCCGCTACCTCAATCAGGCCTTCGAACCGGTTCGCCTCGATTTCGATAAAGACCGGGAAATCGCTGATACTCTGAAGGTAAAATCGATCCCCTGCACAGTCGTTCTGAGCTCAGAAGCAGACCTGCTTGCCAGACAGGTCGGTTACTCCAGGGTGCCCCAGTTTCATTCCATGCTGGAAAAAGCCCGTAAATTACAGGCCGTAATCCACCATATTGAATACTCGGAAGGTCGCTGAATTCTCCGATATACCTGATTCCACCCAGGCGCAAATCTTGAAATATTCGCGAAAAATGTGTATTTTGCGCATATGAATAAAAGCAAAGAGCCTTTTGGCAACAATCCGTCGGGTGAAGGTGACTCCTGGGAGTCTCTCGCAGGTGATCTGTTTGGTATCGATTTCGGCAAGCAAGCCAAGCCGGTACCCGCAGATTTTGAAGAATTTTCGTCTGACGATCTCGAAGAACTTCCTCCCGAAGAACCGAAACAAACAGAATCAAAAGAAACGGCACCCGTGGCAGCAAAAAAACCGGACCCGGACGATAACCATTTCGGTTCTTTCATCTTCGATGAAGATATCAGCCCCGCATATTCTGAAACACCAGCTCCGGCAAAGCAGGAGCTTGACTCCGATGCCGACTTTGAATTTGAAGATGACGAGGACGATCTGGACGACGAAGACGATCTGGATGAAGAGGAAGACGAAGATATCCTCGAAGCCTTCGATGATGAGGAGGAAGACGAGGAAGAAGAAATCGAAGACGATTACGTCCCTGCATCGGCGATCGTCGAAGAGTCAGGTGATCTTGAAGAAGAGGAAAAAGATACTTATTGGGATGCCCTCGATGGCTGGAACTGGGATGAAGACGATTCTGCCGTCGTGAGTCGTAACCTCAAAAGCTCTGATGACGACGAAGACGAAGAAGAAGTGTTTGAGGCGAAAAAGCCGGCTCATAGGAAGTCAGCACAACCCCGCACTCAAAAAGTTGAGAAACAGCAGCCTCCCGCAGCCGAGAAAAAACTGGCACGCACCGATGAACGTCTCGACGATGCCGACGCATTTGGTTTTGGTCTCGTTTCAGAAGAGGTCGCATTCCAAAAGCAAGTCGCTCAAGACGAAGTCGCCTTTGATTCGCATGATGAATTTGATTCCCATGATGAAGAGGACGAACGGGAAGAAGCGGAAGACGTGGTAGCAGAAGGCGCTGTAGAAACAACGACCGGTACAGAAGAAGAAACCTCTGAAACCAAAAAACCACGCCGACGTAGAAGACGCAGACGCTCCCGCTCGCGGAAGAGTGAAGAGTCGACCGAAGCCGTTGAAGGCGAGACAGAGGCAGAGGCTGAGGCTGATGACGAGTCTGAGCTTCCTGCTGACAGCGAAACAGAAGCCTCTGATGAGCTTGATGAAGAAGGCAAATCGGATCGTCCTCCACAACGCCGCTCTCGCAGACGCAAAAGTGGACCCCGTCCCGAACGCACCGAAGCAGCGGGCGCGGAAGAAACACCGGAACCGGTCGAATCTTCAAACCCCGAAAAAAGCGAAACCGAAAACAAATACCCGAACGTTCCCAGCTGGGAAGAAGCGATTTCTTATCTGCTGAATCCGAAACTGGTCGGGAGCCAAACCAGCAAAGACGACGAAGGAAAAAACGAAGCACCACCAGTGGCAGAAGGCAGCGCCCCCAAGCGGTCGCCGCGACGGTCTTCAAACAGGCGCGGCGGTAATCGACGACCGGCGCCTAAAAAACCGACATAGTCACTGCCCGCGAAATCTGACCAGCTGCTGGGTTTGCTCTCAGCTGCAGCGGTCTGTAATGGTGGAGCCGATGGCTCTGGGAATGCGACTGTCAACCTGAATTCAGACTGCTTTCGGTTTTCATTGCCAATCAGACTCTGCAGTCTGGTTTGGGCAGCAGACCATTTCTGCGTCAGGTGATCGCAGAGGGAATCAGTGAATCCACACTCTGATTTTTGACAGGAAAAACACCCGTCCTGAAAGTGAGAGAACATGTCGGACCAGTTTACCGCCCCCATCACTACAGTCGCAGAGATCCCCGCACTCCGGGCAATGATCCAGACGCAACGCAGCCAGCATGCTTCCATCGGTTTCGTTCCCACAATGGGCGCACTTCACTCCGGACACGTGAGCCTGATTGAAGCGGCACGACGTGACTGTGATTTTGTCGTCGTTTCCATCTTCGTGAATCCCACTCAGTTTGGACCGAACGAAGACTTTGACAAATACCCGCGCGTGCTGGAACAGGATCTGGCGAAATGTCAGTCCGCAGGCGCAGATCTGGTGTGGACCCCCACAAAAGAAATCATGTATCCCCCGCACTTTTCAACGCACGTCACGGTTGAAACTCTGTCCCAGACTCTGGAAGGTGCCACTCGCCCGACTCACTTTGAAGGTGTGACCACTGTCGTCACCAAACTCCTCTTGAGTTGTCTGCCCGATGTCGCCTTCTTCGGCGCGAAAGATTATCAGCAGCAGGCCATCATCCGCCGGATGTGTCTCGATTTGAATATTCCGGTGGAAATTAAAACCTGCCCCACCATCAGAGACGCGGATGGCCTGGCACTGAGCAGTCGCAACGCTTATCTCTCTCCGGCAGAACGCGCGTCTGCTTTAGCACTCTCCCGTGCTTTGAAACTCGCAGAGGAAAAAGTTCGTGCTGGCGAGGCCGACCTGAATCAGGTGAAAGCGGAAATGCGGCAGCTGCTCAATACAACCCCTCTGGTCAAACTGGATTACGCCACCATTGTTGATGCGGATACCCTGGAAGAAATTTCCAGCCCGCAATCAGAAATGGTCGCTCTGGTGGCCGCTTATGTCGGAGCCACTCGCTTGATCGACAACAGTCGCCTGAGCCTGCCCTGACACAATAAAACGGCATTCTTGGGTTCTTCCGGCAATCTGATATTGACGTAACGTGTTAAAAAATAAGAACATATCCATACTACTCTCTGTAAATTGTTTGAAAATCCCGGTTTTACAGTAAGATCGGGAACTTAGTTTGGCCCCTGTTCGTCAATCACATACTGTGACCAACAATGATCAACACCTGATTCAAGAATGTTTGGCAGGTCGTACCGAAGCCTTTGATCAACTGGTCCTGAGATATCAGGACCGCCTGTATCGAACATTGGTGCGGGTTCTGGGCTCCAGCGACGATGCGCGCGATGCAGCCCAGGAAGGTTTTACCCAGGCATTCTTTAAACTGAATTCGTTCCGAGGGACCGCCGCCTTTTACTCCTGGTTATTTCGCATTTCTTTTAATGCAGCAATTTCCCAGAAAAGAAAAACCAAACGAACCTCCACCACACTAGATACACAAGACAACCCGGCCGGCAATTGGCTGGTTGATACACACCCCGAAAACCAGCCCCCCGATGTTGCCGAACGCGCCGAACGAAAAAAGATGGTTCATCAGGCGCTGAATGAATTATCGGAAGAATATCGTACACCATTGATCTTGAGAGAATTGGAAGGAATGTCCTACGGGGAAATTGCCGACATCACGTCAATTCCCCTGGGAACTGTCAGGAGCCGCATCTTTAGAGGAAGGAATGAACTGAAACAGAAATTGAACACGCTCTTTCAGGAAGAACCGAAATCGCGTGTTTCCAGATCTGACCACGAGTCATCGATAAGTGAATCAAAATGAGTAGTAACCCACCGTCAAACGAAAACCTGTCTGCGTACTTCGATCATGAAGTCTCACCCGAAGCGCGCCGCGAGCTGGAATCACTGCTGGAGAATTCAGCCGCAGCGCGACAGGAACTGCATGAGATCGGAGAAATTTCCCGTCTGCTGCACGAAACGGCTACGGAATCTGCGCCTCCCGAACTGGCGTCTTCCATCCGTCGCAGGATTGAGCAGGAAACTCTGCTGGCTGAAACAACCACATCTGCTGTCAAACGTGCTCCTTCCCTGCTGCGTTACCGCATTGCCGTCGCTGTCAGTGCCTGCTCTTCGATCGCTGCATTGGTCTTATTTGTATTATTGATGAATATTCCTGATCCTGCCCTGCAATTCTCACCGTCCGATCGGATTGCTTTCCAGCCCACACCACAGTCTGGCGCCGATACAACGGTCATGTTGCAAAAAAACGCTGCCTCATTCGATTACAGCGATGCCTTGAATGACCCACAGAAATCGGTCATGCAGGGTGAGCACGTTGCCGCTATCCCTGCCCCATCGGTTGCTTCACCTGCAATAGAGAACTTCTCGATTGAGGAACTCGATCGTAAAGAAGCATTAGTCGCGAATGCCCCCTCAGCCAGAAAATTGAAGGGGAATTTTTCGATCAGGAATACGTTTGCGGAAAAGAAAGTCGTAGAAGACCGTGCCAACCTGGGGCTGGCTGTTAAACCAACGGCATCAGGTTTGCCCGGACATATTCCCGTCGATACCATTCGTATCGGAGATGTTCTCCCCTATTTTCACGATATCGAGGGAAAAGTCGCCGTGATTGAAGTGCGTGTCGTCGATGTGAAACAGGCGCTGGGCACGATGGAATTACTGCTGGCACGCAACAATATTCCCGTGAATCAACAGAAACAGTCAGAAGTGGAACGCCAGCTCCAGGTCGTTGACCCTTTCAAAAGCAAGGATGGACGCCAGGAAAAACAATCTGATCAGGCCGACGATGATTCTGAAAATGAATTATTCGCGGTCTACGTGGAAGCAACCGACACGCAACTGGCAGCGGCACTGCAGGATTTCCAGAAAGACCTGCAGCGGAACCAGCTTGTTGGTCTCGCTTTGCAGCCGGCCATCGACGCATCATCGCTGACCGAACAAGTGAAAGAATTACCCCAACTGCTTGCACAACGCACGACCCAGCCAGAACCGACATCTGAAGGTAACGCTGCCCAGGGGCTTTCCTCACTCGCTCTCAGTCAGAATTCAGCGAAAGCAGGTTTGCCCTTCAACAACGCGGAACTCAAAAAAACAGACGCCGCTGATTTCAAGGCGAAAATACCGGCAACCAGCCGGGACAAGTCACTTTCTTACCAGACCCGATACCGCATGCAAATACCGGCGGAACAACTGGAACAACGCCCGAACTTTCTGGTGCAGCGGGACTCCGCTAAGCAGGAATTAGATAAGACAACCATGTCCTCCATGGATCTGCCGCTGATCGCCGCAAAACCGTCGTCGGATCAGAACGCAAACAGCGCCACTGGAAAAACCCTCGGTCTGAATGAAAGTGCCGCGACTGTCTCCACTTCCCCAGTGAAAGTGCTGTTTGTATTCAAAGGCACTCCCCTGTCGACCACTGCCCCGGTACCCAACTAAGTGGGCAGCCGGGAAGTGATTGAACTTCAGCAATGCTTGATGACCACTATTTTGCAGCCCCAATCCGGCCTTTAGTTTTGGTCGGGATGCGGACGAGATACGTATCGGCGGTCAGATACAGTGTGGAACCATCATTGCCCCAGGCACAGTTGGCAGTGCGTTCCCCGGTGCTGATGCGGCCCAGCAGTTCGCCAGCCGGCGTAAACACGTAACAGCCTCCGGGGCCTGTGGCAAACAGGTTGCCTTTCAGGTCTGTTTTCAAACCGTCAGGCAGTCCGGGCAGTTTGCCAACCGCAGATGTCACATCGTAAAACACCTTGCCAGTTCCCAGAGTTCCGTCCGCCTTAACCGGAAACGCTTTCCAGAGGGCAGCTTCGGGATCGGACTGTGCGACGTATAATGTTTTTTCATCCGGTGAAAACGTAATTCCGTTGGGACGTGTCATCTCCTTTGTCAACAGAGTCAATGTCCCATCTTTGGCCAGTCGATACACGCCACAGAAATCGAGTTCACGACGTGGGTCGTCATAACGGTTCGGCAGTCCGTAGGGAGGATCGGTGAAATACAGATCGCCGTTCGATTTGAATGTACCATCATTGGGGCTATTTAAACGTTTCCCCATATAGTTATCCACGAGCGTCCGCTTGCCTCCCTCTTTCGTCAGCACGGAAACACGACGATCCCCGTGTTCACAGGAAACGAGGCGTCCTTCCGGATCCAGAAACAGACCGTTGCAGCCTGGCTCTGCTCCATAAGGGGTCACGCCCGTATAACCGGACGGCTTCATGAACAGAGTCGCTCCGACTCCCTCTTTCCACTTCATCACGGAGTTACGGGGGATATCGGAAAATAGCAAATACCCATCCTTGGCGTCTCCGACCCAGACGGGTCCTTCTGACCAGTCAAAGCCGGAAGAGAGGACCTCGATTTTAGCGTCCTTGTCGATCAGTTGATCAAATCGTGGATCGAGGCGGATGATTTCACCAATTGTCGGATAATTGGTCGAATCCTGAGCCTGTAACGCGGATTGACAAAGGCTCATTACGAAAGTTGCTAGAATCATGCAGGTGAATCTAATGGTTTTCATGCGCTTTTTCCCCGTTTTCAGTCAGTAAGATCAATGGTTATTCATCGGGGAACTTTGAAGTATTAATTCTACAGATTATGAGCAGGAGATGCACGTATAGAGGAAATATTCCTGATTCGATGCCTTGGAATACTTGCATCCCGAAATCAGCTTCGATAACGTAAGAATTGAACCATTTGTCTCAGTCAGTGTCTTTTCAGCTGTGAGAGAATTGGTTAGAATTCCGATAGAAACTGGTAGAATGATCAGCCAGTCAGCGGCATATGGTGGGTATAGCTCAGTTGGTTAGAGCGCCGGATTGTGATTCCGGAGGTCGCGGGTTCGAACCCCGTTACTCACCCTCTTTTTTCAGCGATCAGAAGCCTGTCGCTCTTTGTCTCTCTGCAGTCCCCCCTTGCTCAGCCAACTCGACTCTATCACAGCATCACACTTCATTCGCTATCCTGTATTACGGTGCCAGTCATCTGAAGACGAATCAACCTGCGGGATTGTGTATACACCACATCTGATACTTACCCATTGAAGTTTTTATTCGAAATGAGCATCGTTCATCGCGCCTCTCGAATGCCTTACTTTTTCGATTGCATTTTTTACAATCGAATCCTCTGGTGGCACTTCAAAAGCCGTGTTCACAACGGTTTGTAACCTCCCGTTTTCCGCTCAGCGAATCAAATTATCCGGTCGGTACCGATCACTCAAAAACAGGCGCTTATGTGCATCGACGGCTCCTGAATGTGTGGAAACTTATATTGCCCGAATTTTGCGAAATCCACTATACTTGCCGCCTAACTGAAGTCATCACTATTCAAAAATACCATCAGCGGGTCTACAGGATAGACCACTGCGAACTGATCGGAATTTTGCGAGCGCATTACCAGGGACGGAGAGCCGAGCTCATGTATCAGGCCAGTAAAATTTTCTGCCGCAATCTGGAACGGTCCATTACTGCCAAAAAGCAAATGCTGGAAGATACAGCAATGCAGCAGGAATTTGCGAAAGCAGTGGATCTGGTGCTCCAGAGCTATCAAGATGGAGGCCGATTGTACCTCGCAGGTAACGGCGGCTCTGCCGCTGATGCCCAGCATCTGGCAGCCGAATTTGTCTGTCGCCTGGGCAAAGATCGGGCTTCCCTGGCAGCGGAGGCTTTAACGACCGACAGTTCCATTCTCACTGCCATCGGGAATGACTACGGTTTCGATGTGGTGTTCTCGCGACAACTGGAAGGGAAACTGACAGAGTACGATGTTTTCCTGGGAATCACCACCTCCGGCAATTCCCCGAACATCGTGAAAGCGGTGCAAACCTGCCGGGAAAAAAAGGTTCCCAGCATTGTGTTTACCGGACACGGTGGCGGCGTGATCCGCTCGCTGTGTGATGTGTGCGTGATTGCTCCCGGCGAACTGACCAGCCAGATCCAGGAATTGCATCTGGTGCTCGAACACACGCTCTGTGAATGTGTGGAAGCGGCCCTGTTCAACTTTAAACTGGATCTGAGTCCAGGGTATGAGGACCAGACCGGCTCTCTGAGACGGGCAGCCTGAGTCAGCAATGCAGGTGCAGTCATCTCCTGAAAAAACGCTATTTCTCGACCGTGATGGTGTGATTAACAAAGAGAAGCATTATCTGCATCGGGTTGAAGATTTCGAATTTATTGACGGCATCTTTGAGCTTTGTCAGGCAGCAGTACAGTCCGGCTACGGTCTGATCATTGTGACAAATCAATCCGGTATTGCCCGCGGCTATTACACAGAACAGCAATTCCATGACCTGATGTCGTGGGTGGTCAGTGAATTTGCCAAACGAGAGATTACGATTTCCGATGTCTTCTATTGCCCGCACCATCCGATTCAGGGAACAGGCCGTTATCGGATCGACTGTGCCTGTCGCAAACCGAAGCCGAACATGCTGCTGGAGGCGGCAAAAAAGCACAATCTGAATCTGTCGGAATCAATTCTGGTGGGCGATAAATTATCTGATATCAAAGCCGGTCAGTCAGCCCGCCTGCGAACAACGGCTCTGGTGGGAACCGGGCATACTGTGAGTGAACAGGCAAAACAGACGGCAGATGTCTTCGCCGGTTCGTTAGCAGAACTCAAACAGATTTTATTCCCTGTGAGTATCACAGCCGACTGAGGGATCCTGCAGAAGCATGCAAAAATCGGAACGCGTGATTGGTGTTTTGGGCGCAACCAGCCTGGTCGGGCAGAGACTGCTCACGCCTGAGATCCATGGCTGTAAAAACAGTGATGAAAACTTCGTCGCCTTCACCAGAAAGAAACCTGCAGCGAATCAGGTGGAAACAGACGCGGTTTACTGGTGTCAGTTGTTTGAGAATGAGGCTCCCGATTTTGAAGGTTCAATCGAGGATTGGATCTGCCTGGCTCCCATCTGGGTGTTGTCCGATTATTTTGACCTGCTGACGCAGCGCGGCGTGCGACGCATCGTGGTATTAAGTTCCACCAGCCGCTTCACCAAAACAGCATCGATTGACGTGTCAGAACAGAAGATTGCCCGCCTGCTGGCAGAGGGAGAAGACCGGCTCAGAAACTGGGCTGAAGAAAATGGCGTGGCCTGGATCATTTTACGACCGACGCTGATCTACGGGTTCGGACAAGATAAAAATATTGCTGCGGTTGCCCGGTTGATTCGTCGGCTGAAATTTTTTCCGCTGTTGGGCAGAGCGAAAGGCTTACGACAGCCGATTCATGCAGACGATGTCGCGACGGCCTGCCTGCAGGCATTACGAGCGCAAAACATTGCCAATCAGGCCTATAACATTTCCGGCGCGGAAACGCTCTGTTATGACGAGATGATAAAAAGGGTCTTTTCAGCGCTGGGCAGGCAGCCGCGTTATCTGCGGATACCGATCTTTGTGTTTCGCATCGGTGCGGCGTGTTTTAAATTCCTGCCTCGCTTCAGGAATCTCACGATGGGGATGGCAGAAAGAATGAACGTCGATCTCACTTTCAGCCATGCAGATGCCAGCCGCGATTTTCAGTTTGAGCCGAGAAATTTCCAGTTGCGGCCAATCGATGTTGAGGTCTGAGCATTCTGACATCCACTTCAGACCTCTAACGAAATTCCCTCTTTGACCCCTGCGACCGGTTCTGATTTTTTCCTGGACAGCTCGATGTTTCCAGGCTTTCCTGCGCCACAGTAAACGGCCAGTAAAATCAAGGGCATCCAAGCAATCGCCACAAATAAGATACCCGACTCCGGCCAGATGAGAGAACACGCAGCTAAAGGAAACAACCAGCAGACGTTGAGGGCAAGCACGCTTAAGGTAACTGTGCGGTGCGCTTTATGCCGGAGATTAATTTGACCTTCTGATCCGGACAGTAATCGCGACACCCTCTGGTAAGCATGGCTTTGATGGGCCTGATACCAGCGGTCGCCTCTGATCATGCGCCGCAGCAGAGTCAGAGTGGCATCAACCCAGAAGACGCCCGGTAAGATTAACCAGGTCCAAAGATTCAACGAGCCGGCAACCATCGTCATCAACGCCAGCATGCCCAGCATATATCCCAGAAATGTACTGCCGACGTCACCCATAAAGATTTTTGCAGGAGCCCAGTTTGCCCCCATAAATCCCAGCAGAGAAACGGACAGCAGCAGCAGCAATGCCTGTTCCACAGAATAGTCTGCGTAAACGGAGGGGATCTGAAAGCAGAGCAGAATACTCGCCATGACCAGCACGCTGATCGCTTCGGTGGCTGCCAGACCATCAATGCCATCCATAAAGTTGAACAGGTTCAACCACCAGACCATTCCGAAAGTGGCGATCGCCCACAACATCCAGGGGGCATCCAGTTTGAATCCCCCCAGTTCCACAGTCGGCAAAGGAGAAATTGCATAAACAGAAACAGAAATGATGAGGAACTGCGCACAGAGTCTATATCGCACGGGAAGATGGCGCAAATCATCCCAGAACCCGATGACAGCTATCAGGAATCCACCGCAAAAGATTGTGGAAATCGAGCTGCCTGAAATCAAATCTTTCCAGAACAGCAAACCGATTGTGGAAAGGCAGGTAATCACAAAAGCCACTCCGCCGCCGCGGGGAGTGGGTGCGACATGAGAACAGCGGCCGGTAGGTTCTTTGACCAGCCCCAGTCGAGGAGCCAGTTTGATAATCAATCCGGTACATACCAGAGAGGCCACAAAAACACTCAATAATATCAAGCCGGGTAAAATCAAGCCGCCGATCATCATTTACCAACATTACCCTTTAGAAAATGATACTCAGTTGATTTGAAATTCTCACCAGGACCGGCCCCTTCATGATTCATGAGATCAATCTCTGAATCCTTGATTTTCAGCAATAACAACGCCTGTATCAAAGTCCGCAATGATACTGGTAATGAATCGCGGCGAAGTATACAGGGATCAGAAAAATGGGTCAATCCGATATGAAAACCGAGGTTTTCCTGCATAATTGGGGGCTGAAACAGTTCAAAATGGTACGTTGTCCCATTCAAACCCGGCAGCGATTTCACCGGTTTGAATCGGCTACGGAACAGCCCGCGTGTCTATTTGAATATTATTTTGTGAAGAGAAAACCGGTTTTACCAGACCATGATTGATTTTGGGGGCTGCTGGAATTATTGTCGAAGTGTCATGAAAAGTATGGTTCGAAAATTATCGTGGGTTCTGGGAGCACTCGGCCTGGCGGGGATTCTGCTTCAATCTCTGCAGGTTCAGGTGGAACATACGCACTCAAACGGCCGCGCTGATCACAGTCATTCGCATGGCCACAGCCATTCGCACGGTCACTCACACCACCATCACGGGCATGACCACCAGCACCATCACGGTTCACCGACGACGGAAATGACAAACGCGCCGCAGACGCATATTCACGTCTCTCTGCTCTGGTGGGAATTCACGCTGAACGTCGACGCTGAGAATCAAAGTCCAAAACAGGCCCCGACCGAAGTCGCAGAACAGACGCACTCACACGAGACAGCCCCTGCATCGGGCAGTGAACCGTCGCCAGCACTGATACACTCACACAAAAATCACGGGCCGCTCATTTCCTCCCCTCACTGGACACAACTGATTTCCGAATGGGTTTCCTCCTGGCAATCCGTGCTTCCCCCGCTGAAAAAGCAACTCCCGAATCAGCAGGGTCATGTATGGACTGTGACACCTGCTGCGTCGAGTTATCAATCGGTCAGTGAACCTCCCCCTGTCCCGCCTCCTGAAACCGCGCTTTCTGTTTCATTCACGTAATTCCTGTTGCGGTGCCATTGTTGGCGTCTGACAGGATTGGTGCGTCTCAATCGCCTCGCCTGCATGCTGATGCATGTCTGCCGGGAAGTTTGTGCGCCCGCTTCACAAGAATGTTTCTTCAGAGAAGACAGTCAGAGTCCGCGCAGATATTGCGCCGTACGCTGACTGTGCTTCGACAGAAAGCTGGTTTAAATTCAATGAAAGAAAAAAGAACACACCGACCGGGGTTCACATTGATTGAACTGCTGGTCGTCATTGCGATCATCGCCATCCTGATTGCGTTATTGCTGCCTGCCGTACAGCAGGCGCGAGAAGCAGCCAGGAGACTCTCGTGTAAAAACAATCTGAAACAGTTGGGACTGGGGTTACATAATTACCAAGACACCCACGGTTGCTTCCCTCCGGGTTATGTTTATAAACCGGGCACCGTCGGGAACAATTCCGGGTTCAGCTGGATTACGATGATTCTGCCCATGCTCGATCAGGCAAACTTGTACAATCAGTTTGATCTGGAAGAACCTGTATTCAGCGCTGTGAATCGGATACCCCGGGAACAGCATCTTCCGGCCCTGCTCTGCCCTTCCGATCCGGTTTCCGGAAACGGATTTATCGAGATGGGCAGTGCTGCGGAACGTTATGCGATGGGTTGTTACGTGGGCAATTTCGGACCGCCCGACCTGGATGCGACTCAAGAGAAGCGAACCGGCATGTTCAGTCGCAACAGTGCAACGCGTTCCCGAGATGTGACCGACGGGCTCTCCAACACCTTATGTGCAGGCGAGAGGCAGAATGGCGTATTCAGAACCGGTGCCGCACACGGTAACCATTTCGAATATGAAACCACCTGGGCGGGTGCGGTCCGTGAGATCACAGATCCGACGGACGACCATGGCCATATGGTTCTGTTTCAAACGGGCCACGTTCCCAATGCCCCCACCAGTGATGACCGCGATGTTTCCGCCCCGCATGTGGGTTTCGCACAATTTCTGCTGGGTGATGGCTCCGTTCGCTTGATCGGCTCCAGCATTGATTTCGGCATCTACACTGCCCTGGGCACGATTTCGGGAGGGGAAGTCATCAGCGAATATTAATCTTCTCGAAACAGAAAGACCTTAGCGAATCGCATGCTCACATCGCACTCCGGTGTGAGCATGTTTTGATTGACCGCCGCTTACTTCGCTTCGGTTTTCTCGAACACCAGAATGTGCTGCCGAGGCAGAATGCCGATGGTCTCTTTCCACTTCAGATTCAGTTCCGGGCGGGCGACCTCTTTTTTTGCCTGCGCTTCGGACATTTTGTGGACGAGTTTAATGGGCACAGCCGGATCCTCTTTGCGATATTCGACCAGCACGACGCGGCCTTTGGGTTTTAAGGCTTTGGAAATTTCCAGCATCATTTCATACGGAAATTCAAACTCATGATAGACGTCCACCATAATCGCCAGATCAATCGAAGCCGGTTTGAGTCCGGGTGATTTCTGAGTTCCCAGCACAGGCTGGATATTATCCACGCCCGCTTTTTTGAGTTTCTGATCCAGCAGGTCGAGCATCTCCTGTTGTACATCGACGGCATACACGGTTCCGCCGGGACTCACATGTTCTGCCAGAATCACCGAGATCACACCACTGCCCGCACCGATGTCGGCGATCGCCATGCCGGGCTGCAATTTCAGCGCTTTAGGAAGCAGCGACAGTCGCTCTTCCTGCTCCCGTGATTTTCGTTCCAGCCAGGGGGCACCCTGATATCCCATCACGTGGGCGATTTCCCGTCCCCGATAAAATTTGCCGATTCCGTTGGGATCGTGATCGCGTTGATAGGTGTAAAGCGTTTTTTCAGACTCATCCTGTTCCGGCTTCGAAGTCGAGACGGCAGGCTCTGCCGCGAACACGGAGAGAAACAGCACCACACTAACCAGAGAAAAACTCAAACAACCGATGAAGCAGTTCCAGGACAGCAGTTTCTGCGATGCGTTCTTCATCTTAACTCCTCTGGCAGATTAAATGGATCAGGAGACGGATTCTCCCGTTTCCGGATTTCGATTGTGACGTTGCATGATTTCCGCCCACTCGTTCTGAGAAACTTCGGCCGCTTCGTCAACCAGCATCACAGGTATCCCGTCTTTAATGGGATACCTGAGTCGCGTTGCCGGATCGACAGAAACCAGAAAATCGCCGTCACAGACAAGTTTCGCTTTTGTTTTCGGGCAGGCAATGATGTCCTGCAGATGTCGCGGGTCAAAAGACATTCGTTTTTACTCTTGAGCAACTTTGATGAAATTATAGCAGATGAAACAGGAGTTCGACAGTTTTCTCTTGAAACAACTCTTCCTGAAACGCGACGGTCAACGGTCACTGCGACGATTTCCTTAGAAACCCCGCAACGCTTGAATGTCTTTGAAAGTCCGCAGATCATAATCAATGCCCACATAATCGAGCACCGAGCAGAGCGCCCGCACTGCCACACCGATTCCGTCGGGACCGCTGAAGCCGCCAAACTGTCCGCCCCCCTTCAGATGCGGTTCGACTTCCAGGAAGACACCGGGCACACCCAGCTTTTTCATTTTCTTTTCCATCTGCGGCAGCATCTCGCGCAGTTCGCGCAAAACAAACTCATGACCGGCATCGCCGACGTTGGCGGGCACAAAGTTTTTCAAACGTTCTTCATCGACCACGCCCGTCCATTCCAGAGTCTTATCGACGGCGTAATCTTTAATGTGCAGCCAGCCCATCGATTTTTTCATATCACGGAACTCGCTCAAACACTGCATCGCATCTTTATTTTGCGCCGCAATATTTCCCCCGTCATAAATGGTGACCATATTCGGACGATTGACTTTGCGCGCCAGCTCGGCCAGTAAAGGCCCGGTTTCGCCAATCAGATTCGGCTCGATTTCGAGACCATACACGAGCCCTGCTTTTGCACACAGATCCACAATCTGTCCGATCTGATCGACGGCCTGATTCATATACGGTTTCGCGTCTTCCCCTTTGGGAGGATAAAAAGAGAAACCGCGAATCAATTTCGTGCCCAGTGTTGTGGCGGCGTTGATGGTATTCGCGACTTCTTTTTTCAAATAGTCTTTGAACGGCACAAACACGTTATGCGAACCATCGTCCTTATTTACCAGTTTGATTTTGCCCACGCGGGCGCCAATACTGGTGACATTCACTCCATACTCATCGTGCAGCTTGAGTAAGGCCTTGTATTCCGCCTTATTCAGGTCAACGACATGTTTGACGTTTCCATCACCGTACACATCAATAAAGCGGGGGCTGTAATACTTCAGTCCCAAAGCAGAGAGCGCCACCATTTGCTCGATGGCTGTTTTATGATTCGCTGCTTCATCTGCAAATGCACTTAAAATCACACGGGGATTATCTGACATGACGGAGGTTTGCCTTTTGTTATTAAATCGTAAGCGGATAAGAATGGGCCAATCGAATGGACCACGCCGGAGCCATTTTTGACAGGTTTCGGATAAGTTTCAAGAGCTACGCGAAGTTCCACTTCGCTTTTTCAAAGGCCGTGACTGATTTCACTGTCCCACAGTCACGAAAAGTTCACACAATCAACCGATCAGGCCGCATTCGAGACGCATTTCGTAAATGCATGGTCATCGCGGCGGATGCCGTCTCGGAATCCCGATTCTGCAATGCATCCAACAGAACAGTGTGATCATACAGTCCGCGTGTCATGATTTCCGGAGATTCATCGGCTGCGGAATAAGAAACCCGCTTATAACTCCAGCATTTGTGAATGGCTTCTGAAATCGGTAAATTTCCACAATGTTCGGCGATAGCCAGATGCAACGCGTAATCAAACGCACGGGACGCCGCCCCCCACTTCTGTAAATGTTCGCGAGATTGATTCCCGTCTTCATACTGCTGCTGGCACGCTTTGACCTCAGCCGCCAGCGTTTGCAAGCGGGCCACCTCCGATTCAGGAATCCGCTGCGCCGCCATCGCGGCGGCAGACGGCTCCAGCAACAGCCGCAATTCATGAATTTCCAGCAGCCAGTTTTCCGCACCTTCCCGGACCACCGCGCGATGATTTTTCTGCTGGATTACAATCCCGTCTGCCTGCAACCGCGCTAACGCCTGCACCACGGGAGTCCGGCTGACGCCAATTTCACGCGCCAATTGCGTGCTTTTCAGCTCGGCCCCCCCGGGAAACTCGCAGCGAATGATACGCAGCAGCAATTTCTGATAAACTTCATCGACGAGCGAAGGGCTATCGTCATCTTCAGTGACGATTTGTCCATTCGCATCAGCTAACAAAGAGGTGTCTTTAATCACGAGAGTCTCGTTTCACTGCGAATATTCGGGAAACCGGCCGGAAACAATCCTGTCCGAGTCCTATGGAGTGCATGCACTTATTGAAACACCAGATTCTTTTCCTGTCAAATTGCCTGACAGACTTGACAATTCTGATTCCGGACCATAAAGTGAATTCACTTTTAAGCTGTACTGAAGCATTACAAACTTACCATGCACTTCATTATAGCAATAAAACTGGATTTGACATCCATAAAACCATCAATATTGAATTCACTTAGGAATATTTTTCATGAGCTCTGCAGCACCCCTCCCCAGGCTGAAAGCGGGTCTGGTCGGATTCGGAATGATCGTCGATGAGACGTATCGTCCCTTTTTTGAAAGCGTACACGAAACCGGGCTGTACCAGCGCGCTACAGGTCCCGTTGAGATTTCACTGGCCGCCGTCGCCACACGAACCGGCTCCCGGGCAGAAAAATATCTGGCGGACCGCGGGGAGAAGGTCGGCGGGTTTCAAAGTTTTGCCGGCGAAGATGCGATTGAACAGATGGTGGCTTCGAGACTGGATTTTGCCTGCGTCGCCTCTCCCGATGATCGCCATTTTGATTCCTGCAAAAAGGTCCTCGAATCAGGCACACACCTGATCGTGGAAAAACCTTCCGTACTGAAACTGCAGGAACTGGATGAACTGGTCGCGCTGGCGGAGAAAAACAATGTCGTCGCGAAGGTCGTGTACCACAAACTGCTCGACCCGGATCACAAAAAACTGCGCACCCTTGTCTATGACGATGTCCTGCAACACGTCAATAACGGCTACTGTTCTCTGCTGGAACCCAAGTCGATTTCCGGCAGCCAGTTTGCCCAGTGGATCACCGGCCGCAATCCGGGAACTTATGTTGCCGTGCATTACATTAAACTGATCGATTTCACATTCGGCGGAAAACTGAAAACGATTACCGCCTCCGGTCAGCGTGGTCTGGTCGGCGATAAAGACGGACCGACCTGGGACAGTTGCCAGATGAAAATGGTCTACGAATATGACTCCGGTCGCGAAGCCGCCTTTGATATTCATACTTCCTGGGTCACGCCGGACAATTTCCCCGGTTACGTCGAGCAGGAGGTCCAGTTTCGTTTCGACAACGGTCTGTGGAACGGCCATTCCCGCAAGCGTGGCGTTGAATGTACGGTGGAAGACAAAACGCCGTTCACGCTCAAAAACTCGATGAACAACCACTATAACGGCACTTTTGTCGAACCCTGGGGCGCACGTTCGCAGCGCGGCTATGGCATCGAAGTCATCGAGCGTTTCGCCCGCGAAGTCGCAATGATCGAGCTGGGTGGTCCCGAATCGGAACGTCAGCAACGCCTGGAAGAAGCCCGATCGCTGAGTTACAACGATTTATCCGCCGACCGCCAGACCGTCGCCGCAGTGCAGGCGCTGGAAGCCATTCTGGAAAAACATGTTCAAGGCGAGCCTGACTGCGTTGTCCGCGTAAACGATGAACAGGGAGGCCTGGTGCTTTATCGTCCCGGTTCGTCGGAAGCGGAAGTGCTCTATGAAGGAACCGTTTAATTCACGTTGACTCTGAAACGACAACTCTACAACGACTTTGAAAACATTTTATCAATAACCGTGATCCATCCAGTAACACAAAAGAGAAAACCATGACTACAGCCATTCAATTTGACAATGAAAATCAATCCAATGCCATCCGCGAGGACTTGTTCCAGACCGAACCATTGGCGTTAAGAACATTCACCCCCAGCCAGGCGGTTCTCGCGAAATCTGCGGGCTGTTTTCACTGGACTCCCGAAGGACGCCGTCTGTATGACTTCACTTCCGGCGTGCTGGTCGCCAACCTGGGACACAACCCCCGTCGCTGGATGAAACGCTTCAGTGAATACCTGGGCTGGAAACCGGAACATATTACCGGCGAAGGCGCAGGAGATTACTTTGAAGCCGTCACGTTGACAGCTTATAACGCGGTCACGGAAATCGAAACCGAAGCCAGCAAACGTCTGCTCGCCAACATTCAATCTTTCAAAGGGGGCAATCGTTGCGAGAAAGTCATGTGGGCCGCTTCCGGATCAGAAGCCGTGCAAAAGGCATTGTGGGCCTGTCTACACCGTGATCCTCAGCGGGATATTATTCTGGCCACCCGCTACGGCTTTCACGGCAAAAAAGGGCTGGCGGGCGCCGTCACCGGTTCAGAAACAGACGCCGATCGCGATCCCCGCGTGAAGTTTATCAGTTTCCCGCGTACCGAATGTGATGATATCGCGAAATATGATCAAACGCTGGACACAGCCGCGTATCAGAAAGAACTGGAAGACCTCTGGACAGAATTTGGCACGCGGATTAACTGTCTGATCACCGAACCGTATCTCGGCGGCGGCGGAAGTTATCATCCACAGGTGGAATACCATAAAGTACTGCAGGACTTCTGCCGTGCTCACGATATCATGCTGATCTTTGATGAAGTGCAAGCCAACTTCGGTCGAACCGGTTGTATGTACGCTTTTGAAAAGTATCAGGTCGAACCCGATTTTGTCGTACTCGGCAAAGGACTCGGAAACGGCGTCCCCGTCGCTGCTGCGGTCGGACGGAACGACGTCATCGCCAGCCTGAAATACGGCGAAGCCTCTGATACGTGGAGTGCCAATCCACTCTCCTCTGCCGCTGTGCTGGCAACGCTGGACGAGTTCGAAGGCACCAACGTCATGGAAAATACGCAGAAGCTTTCCGCAATTTATCTGGAAGGACTGCAAGGCCTGAAAGCAACCGGCATCATTGCCAAGGTCCGGGGTGAAGGCATGGTGTTTGGAATCGAATGTGCCGCACTGGGCGGCAAAACCAGCCAGGAAGTCGCCATCGAACTGGTCAAAGCCTGTTACCTGGGCGAGGAAGACGGAGACGGCATTCATCTGCTGGGCGCACTGGCCGGCAATGTATTACGCGTCAGTCCGCCGATGACCATGACGGAAGAACAGGCGCAAGAATCGCTGGCACTGTTACAACGGTTGAGCGGCAAGCTGGCCGAGCAACTTCAGGGTGCTCCTGCTTCGGCATAATCAAACATCGCGAACAGTAAATGCAACGAGCCCCGGTTTTAATCGGGGCTCGTTTTTTTTAAGACTCAATGAGAGCGATGTCAGAACTACAGCTGGCGTTGATTACGCCACTGCTCCAGTTGTTCGGCGGTCAGGTTGGCCGGTGGAGTGGCAGACTCTGTATTGTTTGTGGCACCCGCGGCAGACGTGGGACCCGGGGAGATTCCGACGGGACTCATCCCTTTCGCGACACCCGGCTTTTGTTGTTTGACTTGCGCTTTTGTCTGTGAATAGGAGGCCTGTTGTGCTCCCGCATTGAGGCCCTTCGTTTCGCCGGTTGTCACTCCGGCCAGCATCAGACGGTTTTCTTTTTCGCGACGGATTTCGTCGAGCCAGTATTGGGCTTCGTTGAATTCGGGTTTCAGCAGAACTGCCTGGAGGAACTGCTGCTCGCTGGCCTGCAGTTGTCCCCGGTCTCTTAAAATGTATCCGATGTTATAATGGGCTTCCGCTTCGCCAACGGCACGAATCAGATGTGGCATGGCTCCCTGATAATCGCCGGAAGACGCCATCGCGATTCCCAGTTGATAGCGTGC
>NZ_CALFPF010000294.1 GCF_937919775.1 uncultured Gimesia sp. | reverse complement strand
TGCGTCGTCATGGTTCTGCTCCTTGCCTTTTCATTTTGAATGTGCCACACGCTGCATTTTCAATCAAACATCCACAGCAAATCTGTGGCGTTTTGAATTAACCATGCTCGTATAACAAACACCTATTATTATATAGAACCTTTAAACGACGATCTACAGATTCCTGTCGCTTCTTCATTTCTTATAGAAAAACCTGTGTCATAAGTACCAAGAAGACACTGATCTTCCATAGAGGTGAATCCCGGTTCCGGTATGGGGAAAACCATTAGCCGTAGCATTGGTCCGGAAATTGAGTCACTTTTAAATTTCTAATCCCTTGCGTACATTCTGCAAATCAATCAATTTCGCCATTAAAGGCAAGTAGCCATATAGTTTCTGATTTGCTAGCATGAAGTCATAGAGTCAAGCGAGTGCCTGGTAACTTCAGGAAGGGTTCCATTCCAAATGCAGCAGAAAGTCCTGACAAATGATCTCAACCTGGGAGCAGTCCTGTCGGTTCGGGGCAGTGTCATTGATGCATCTTTTCCTCATAATTTACCACCGATCCAAAGCGAGTTGCATGCAGGCGAACATCAGGAAATCGTGATCGAAGTCCTCACTCAGCTCAACGATCACACGGTCCGTGGAATTGCTTTAACTTCAACGCGCGGCCTGTCGCGCGGTTCCCAGGTCATTGATACCGGACATCCACTCAGAGTCCCCGTGGGACAACAATTGCTGGGACGAATGCTCAATGTCTTCGGTCAGACAATCGATCTGGGAAAACCCATTGAGAATGCCAGTTGGCGATCGATTCATCATGAATCACCGGCGTTGGTAGAACGCCCTCCGAGATCCGATGTTTTCATCACGGGAATCAAAGCCATCGATCTGCTCTCGCCACTCGAACGTGGCGGTAAAGCAGGGCTCTTTGGTGGGGCCGGGGTTGGGAAAACGGTGTTGATCACAGAGTTGATCCATAATGTCGTCGGTGAACATAAAGGGGTGAGCCTCTTCTGTGGAATCGGCGAACGCTGTCGCGAGGCGGAAGAATTATACCGTGAGATGAAGCAGGCCGGGGTGCTGGAAAACACGGTCATGGTATTCGGCCAGATGAATGAACCCCCGGGTGCCCGCTACCGTGTGGGACATGCAGCATTGACCATGGCTGAATACTTTCGCGATGATCAGCGACAGAATGTGCTGTTGCTGATCGACAACATCTTCCGATTCATTCAGGCAGGCACTGAAGTGTCAGGTCTCATGGGTGAACTTCCTTCGCGTGTAGGATATCAGCCAACTCTCGCCTCAGATCTGGCTGAACTGGAAGAACGGATCTGTACCACTACCAATGGATCAATCACTTCGGTACAGGCCGTTTACGTGCCCGCTGATGATTTCACCGACCCATCCGCAGTTCACACTTTCGCACATCTTTCGACGTCTGTTGTTCTTTCCCGCAGACGGGCTTCCGAAGGGCTTTACCCGGCCATCGATTTATTAAATTCCAGCTCAAAAATGCTGATGCCTCCGATTGTGGGAGAACGGCACTATCAGGTTGCTCAGACCGTACGTGAAACACTGGCAAACTATGAAGACCTCAAAGACATTATTGCCATGCTGGGGCTGGAGGAACTTTCCCGCGAGGATCGTCGGACGGTAAACCGCGCACGCCGTCTGGAACGATTTCTGACACAACCGTTCTTCAGCACGGAGCAGTTTACCGGCTACCAGGGAAAATTCGTATCTCTGGAGGACTCATTGCACGGTTGCGAACGGATTTTAAATGACGATTTTCATGATGTGCCGGAACGGGCTCTGTATATGATTGGGCCAATCGAAGAAGCGGAAAAGGCCACTCCCCGATGAATCTGAAAGTTCTGTTACCCACTGAAATTTTGATTGATCAGCCTGTAATGAAAATCATTGCAGAAGCGGAAAATGGCTCGTTCTGTCTCCTTCCGAAGCATGTTGACTTTATTTCTGCTTTGCTACCGGGCATTTTGACGTTTGTCGATGAACAGAACTGCGAGTATTATCTGGGTATCGGCGGCGGAATCTTAACGAAATCGGGATCAGAAGTGCGTGTCTCTACCATCTATGCAGTTCAAGGAGACGACCTGGGAACACTCCGTCAGAAAGTCGCAGAACAATTTGAAGCCTTGAATAATCGGGAACGACTTGTTCGTTCTGCCATTGCTAAACTGGAAGCAGATATTCTCAGGCACTTTGTGAAGCAGGGAGTTGGTACCGATGCCTGACCACACTTCAGAACAAAATAATCACGAGTCCAATGCCGATTTTGAACCACATCAACTGCACCTGCATAATCAGTCGCAGATCGAAAAACGCATTGCTTCCCAGGAAATCCGAAAACTGAAGGCCAAAAGCGAAAAACATCATACGATCTGGTTTGGTCTTGGTATGTTTGGATTGATTGGCTGGTCCGTGACGATTCCGGCTGTCGCGGGCGCCTTGATCGGCATGTGGATTGACGGACGCTGGCCTGGCCAATACTCCTGGAGCCTGATGCTGCTGATCGGCGGAATGACTCTGGGCTGCTTCAATGCCTGGAAATGGCTGAACAAAGAAGGAAAATTCGACTGATGAATACTAATTTAATCACCCAACTGATCCTTAGCCTGGTAGTCGGAATGTTACTGGGAGCAATTTTCTTTGGCGGGCTTTGGATGACGGTCAAAAATCTGCAGAAAGTCAGTTGGCCCTGGCTGTTGTTTCTGGTCAGTGCCTTGAGCAGAACGGTGATCGCACTCTCCGGATTCTGGTTTGTCGGAATCTGGCTATCAGCAACCAACCAATGGCAGAGGATGGCAGGCTGCCTGTTAGGATTTATGATTGCGCGTCACCTTTATACACGTCAGATCAGAATGGAAAATGTCTCCCTGTCACGATCACGGGAATCACTTTAATGAATCTTTCTCCTGATGAACCGCTCTGGCAATGGGAATTTATTATTCTCAACCGGACCATTCTGTTTACGTGGCTTGTGATGGGACTAATGGTAATTGTTTCTTGGCTGGTCACACGCCGGTTAAGTACCAGCACGAAACTTTCACGTGGCCAGAATCTTCTGGAGGTTCTCGTCTTCGGTCTGCGCAGTCAGATTCGAGAGGTCAGCCAGCAGGACCCGGGCTCTTACCTCCCATTCGTGGGCACACTGTTTTTATTCATTGCGGTTTCCAATATTCTGGCAATTGTGCCAGGTTACTATGCACCAACCAGTTCCATTTCCACAACAGCGGCTCTGGCAACCTGTGTATTTTTTGCTGTTCCCATTTATGGAATTGCGCAGCAGGGAATCCTGGGATACCTCAAACAATATATCAGCCCATCCATCTTTATGTTGCCCTTTAATATTATTGGTGAACTCTCGCGAACGTTGGCACTGGCGGTTCGCCTGTATGGAAATATCATGAGCGGTGCCGTAATCGGTGCGATCCTGCTCAGTTTTGTCCCGCTGTTTGTTCCTGTTCTGATGCAGGCTTTTGGATTACTGACCGGGATCATTCAGGCCTATATTTTTTCTGTCCTGGCAATGGTGTATATCGCATCAGCGGCACAAGACAAACATGTTACGAGTGAAAAAGACGATGTTTCAGGAGATCATCCTGAGCCATCACACACAGAGAAAAATTAAACGAGGAAATTCTCAATGGATTCAAATACCATTATTGCAGCAGTATCAATTTTTACGGCAGGTATCACGATCGCCCTGGGATCAATGGCACCCGCGTTGGGGGAAGGACGGGCTCTCGCACAGGCTTTGAGTGCAATTGCTCAGCAACCGGACGAGGCGAGCACCATCACTCGCACACTGTTTGTCGGTTTGGCGATGGTCGAATCAACGGCGATTTACTGTTTCGTAATTTCGATGATTCTCATTTTTGCCAACCCGTTCTGGAATCACTTTCTTCAGGCAAATGGCGGTTAATCAATTTGAAACAGAATGCAGGATTAAAAAATGTCCATTGACTGGTTTACTTATACTGCTCAGATTTTAAACTTTCTGATTCTCGTCTGGTTGTTATCACACTTCCTGTACAAGCCGATTGTCAACGCCATGCAGGAACGGGAAAAACAAATTGCCACAGAACAGGAAAAAGCATTAACGCTTCAACAACAGGCTGAAGTTGAAGCGGTTAATTACAGGCAGAAAACAGAAGAACTGGTTCATGCAAAAGAAGATCTGCTGGCTGAAGCCGGTCAGGAAGTGCAACACTGGCGGGATGAACATCTCACACGGGCACGAACAGAAATTGATGAAAAAAAGACAGAATGGTATCGGGCACTGATCAGGGAAAGACACTCTTTCCTCCGTGAGGCCCGTCTCCGTATGGCAGATCACATCAATCTCATGAGCCGCCGCGTGCTGACAGAGCTGGCGAATGCCGATCTGCAACAACAAACCATTGATGTCTTTTTGAACCAGATTGGTCAAATCGACGAGCAGCAAAAAAACAAGATGGTGTCTTTAATCGAATCAACACAGCATCGGGTGCTGGTGGAAAGTGCGTTTGAACTCAAGCAGACGGATCGGGAAAATATCGTTAAATTCGTGCATAACTTCCTGGGTACCGATGTCGAAATCGATTTTCAAAAGAAACCCGAGTTAATCTGTGGCATTGAACTGCATGTGGCAGGATACAAAATTGCATGGAATATTCACGAACCACTCGAAGAATTAGAAGAAGAATTTGTGCGCTCGCTGAATGAAGTCATCGCACTGGAATCAGAAACCGACATCCCAACGACTGCATAAATTCAAATTCGCTTCAATCAGACTGCTAAGTCAGAATTGAAAGTAAGTTAATGGACATCAATCCGAGTATTAAAACACTTCTCGATCAGACATTTGATTCGTTTGACAACGTGCTCACTCAACATGATTTCAATCCGCGACTCATTGAAACTGGTAAAGTTACCTATGTGGGCCGCGGAAACGCGCGCGTCAACGGCTTACCGAACGTGCAATCGGAAGAACTTCTGCAGTTCCCCAATCATGTGCTCGGGCTGGCATTAAACCTGGATGCCGATGAAGTGGGAGTCGTGTTACTCGACCACAGTGATCAGCTTACCGTCGGCGATGAAGTAAGACGGACTCACCGCCTGCTCGATATCCCGGTCGGAGAATCATTAATCGGCCGCGTGATTGACCCGGTGGGGCGTCCCCTGGATGGTCATGGCCCCGTTTCTGCTGCCGAACGCAGACCTTATGAACGGGAAGCCGCCTCCATTACAAACCGTTCGCCGGTCACTGTTCCCTTGCAAACCGGGCAGAAAGTCATCGACGCATTAATCCCCATCGGCCGGGGACAGCGGGAGCTGATTCTCGGCGATCGACAAACGGGAAAAACGGCAATCGCCATTGATACCATTCTCAACCAGCGCAATCAGAATATGATCTGTATTTACTGTGCCATCGGTCAGCGCAATACGGCAGTCGCTAAAGTCATCGACGATTTGCGCAAGCATGGTGCACTCGAATATACCGCGGTTGTGGTTGCCGAGAGTGATGCGCCTCCCGGGTTGCAATTCGTAGCACCTTATGCCGCTACGACATTGGGTGAGTATTTTATGGACCAGGGACGGGATGTACTGGTCGTGTATGATGACCTCACATCACATGCACGGTCTTATCGAGAATTGTCACTGCTATTGAGGCGTCCCCCAGGCCGGGAAGCCTTTCCCGGTGACATCTTTTTTTTACACTCCCGGTTGCTGGAACGATCTACACATTTGATTGAATCACTGGGCGGAGGCTCGCTGACGGCATTACCAATTGCCGAAACGGAAGCACAGAACCTGGCTGCTTATATTCCGACCAATCTGATTTCCATTACCGACGGCCAGATTTACCTTTCTCCTCATTTATTTCAGAAAGGAATTCTCCCGGCTGTGGACGTTGGCAGATCGGTCTCCCGGGTCGGGGGAAAAACGCAATTACCCGCTTACCGAGCTGTCGCAGGTGATTTACGATTGTCGTATGCCCAGTTTGAAGAACTCGAAGCATTTTCCCGATTCAGCAGCCGCCTGGATGAAGAAACACTTGCCACGCTGGAACGAGGTCGGCGCGTCCGGGAAATATTCAAACAACACCAATACCAGCCACTATCAGTGCCCGAACAAATTGCCGTATTATTGGCCATGACGGCGGGTGTTTTTGACAAAACAGAGATCAACCAAATTAGAAAAGCAGAAGAAGTTGTACAAAAAACACTGCTTAATGAATTTCCCGACTTGAGTGAACAAATTCTCGAAGGTGAAAAACTTTCCGAAGAAATTCAACGGGCAATTATTAAATCGGCTGAGAATCGTATTCATACTCTCAATCAGTAATATTTCTGATATCAGAAAAAACAGATGGCACAGTTTGAAGCATTAAAACGGAGCATCGAGAGCACCAGAGATCTGGGATCTGTCGTACGCACAATGAAAACGCTCGCAGCCGTCAGTATCCGACAGTATGAACAGGCTGTGGATTCACTGGAAGATTTTTCAGAAACAGTCGAGCAGGGCCTCAAAATGGTGCTCTGGGATATTCAACCGGGATTAATTCTTCCGGAGTTGCAGGCCGATGGTACGACGGGCATCATTATTTTTGGAACCGACCAGGGGATGTGCGGGCAGTTTAATGAGCAAATTGGTTCCTACGCGTTGGAATATTTTCCCCGGAATACTTCGAATGACGATAAATTGTCCTGGCTGGTCATCGGCTCTCGTATCATGGGGAAACTACAGGATGCAAAAGTAGAAATCGATTTTGATTTTTCACTCCCGGGATCGGCTACGGGAATTGCACAACTGGTCACAGGGATCCTGGCCAGCATCGATGAATGGCGAAGCAAGAGACGATTGGGGAGAATCTTTATTTTCTATAATCAGCGAGTTTCTGCTTCGACATACAAACCGCATGCACTGCAATTACTGCCGATCGCCCCGGAACGCTTTTTCCGTCAAAAACAAAGAAACTGGCCATCGCGAACGCTGCCTGCGTTTACAATGAATCGTAATACCCTGCTGTCTCGCCTGATACGGCAGTATCTGTTCGTCTCTTTATTTAGAGCCTGCGCCGAATCGCTGGCTGGTGAAAACGCCAGTCGCATTGCCTCCATGCAGGCCGCAGAACGAAATATTAAAGAACGTCTGGTCAACCTGCAGTCAGAATTTAACCAGCAAAGACAGGCATCAATTACAGAAGAATTACTCGACGTCGTCACCGGATTCGAAGCCCTTAAAGATGAAAAATAAAATCACTCATCATTGTTTAAAATACGATCTGAAAAACACCTTCATAACAGTAAGCTCAAAGCCATGAATGAACTAAAACCTTCTCCGCATGCCAAATATTTCATGACCAGCTACGTTGAAGTAGTCACACCAGAGATGTCACTTTCTGAAGTCGTTCGATTTTTGCTCAAACACCATCACTCAAATGCCCCTGTCGTAGAAATCCGAAACGAAAAACATTTTCTGGTGGGCTTCATTTCTGAACGCGACTGCCTGCACGCTCTTTCAAATGAAATATTTTTCGGCAATTCCAGTCCCGCTCAATGCGCCAAAACCATTATGTCTTCGCACCCGATTTGTATCACCCCCGACACGGAACTTTTTGCGATCGTTTCCATTTTCACGAGCCACAACGTTCGCCATCTCCCAGTAGTAGAAGATGGAGTGCTGCTCGGCATTGTCAGTCGAAGTGACATCCTCGAAGCAATGGAAACCTATTACAAAGAACTCGTTCACAACAGTAAACATGAGCGAATGTTACGTGACACAACTCAGATTATGAACCTCAGATTTACGATCGACCGTAGTTGAAGCCTCAAATTCTCGATTCAACTTCGTTCCCTTCAAGCACTGGCGATAATTGATATCGGGAATCAGCAGATTCGCGGAAGCGGACTTCCTAAAGGATCATCCAGCGGCTGTTCGGGACCCAGTGTTCGACGCACTGTCACCGGAGCGATCCCCCTTGGAGTGACCGTCCCGATCAATAGCGCGCCCGCCGTTTCGGGAAGAGAATGTAATACCTTAAGAGCAGCGGCGGCGGCCCCTTGTTTCACGGCGATGACCATAGTCCCTTCGTTCGCAACATGCAGAGCATCGAGCCCTAACAATTCGCACACCCCCCGTACATCCGGTGAAACGGGAATGCTGCGTTCGTCGATGCTGAGAGTCAATTCACAGGCTTCCGCCCATTCATGTAACACAGCAGCCACTCCGCCGCGGGTCGCATCACGCAAACAGCGAATCTGATCACCCATTTCATTGCGTAAGCATTGCACAGGCCGGAGTAAAGAACCGCAGTCGCTTCGAGGTTGTGGCTCCAGGCCCAGTTCTTCACGTACTGCTAACACCGCAATCCCGTGACGACCAATGGGACCGCTGACGATCAGTTCGTCCTGTTCCTGTAAAGTCGCCGGGCCGGGAGGAATCGGCGAGATGAGTTCACCAACCCCCGCAGTATTAATAAAAAGTCCATCCGCAGCACCGCGGGGAACCACTTTCGTATCGCCGGCGACAATCTTGACATTCGTTGCTTCCGCAGCCTTCGCGATACTTTCTAGAATGCGGTCCAGAATCACCAGCGGCAATCCTTCTTCCATGATCAGCGACAGCGTAAGCCAGAGCGGCTTCGCTCCGCTGACCGCTAGATCATTAACCGTACCAAAGACCGCCAGCGAGCCAATATCGCCCCCCGGAAAAAACAATGGCGAGACCACAAAGCTATCCGTCGTCAGAGCCACTGGTCCCCGAATTTCCGGAAGTTGAGCCGCATCATTCAGGGCCACCAGATATTCATTTTTCAAAACACGAACAATGCGTTCCTGAACCAGTTTTCGTGAAAGTCGCCCCCCTTCTCCATGCGCGAGAGTCACGCAGTCGGCGTTGGCCGGTAGGGAAACGGGACAGTTCATCTGCCAGGCTACAGGTGCGTTTTCAGTTTTGTTTTGCATAAGTGTCAGAGACTTTTCGGTAGTTCATAATTCAGTACTTACATCAGCGACGGCTCGTGGCCCCATCATAACGATAATACGCGGCACACGCTCCCTCAGAAGAGACCATCGGAGCCCCCAGCGGTGA
>NZ_CALFPF010000293.1 GCF_937919775.1 uncultured Gimesia sp. | reverse complement strand
CACTAGCTAAAGGCAATACACTTATTTTAAATAATTAAAATTAAGAAATCACACCAGTTTTTGAGGTAGGGCTAAATTGGGATGTGCAGCAGCCTGAAGCCTGCTGAATGAAAAAGAATTGAAATCGAAAAGTCATTCGAAACCAGCAGTGGGGGGGCCAGTGTCCCCGCTGAAAACACGCTCGCATCAGCAGGCAGATCCGAAAGCAATACGGCTGAGTGCAGCCCGATGTGGTCTGCCATGCACTCCGCAGACAGCGCAGAATAAGAGACGACTATCGTCAGCACCAGCGATGAATCAGTCGGCGATCGAAGTCACCAGCTCTTCAGAGACCGCTTCCAGCACATCTGAAGTAATCAGAGGCAATTCGTCTGCGTAGCCGACCAGCAGCCCCAGGTCACACAGACGGTTGATTTTGCGTGGGTTCCCCTGGGTCAGCTCGAACAGCGTTTGGAAGGCGTCATCTTCAAAAACCGGCTCGTTGCGACCGGCCACTTCCAGCCGATGTTCAACGTAGCCGCGGGTCTCTTCCAGTGAAAACGGTTTCAGTAGACAACGAACGGCAATCCGGTCATCAATCTGCGCGGACCGTTGCAGATGGCTTAACAGCAGTTGATCGCCTACCAGCAGCAGGGTAAAGTCGATCTCGGAAGTCTGTTGAAAATTTAAAAGTTGATGCAGTGTTTCAAAAATCCGCTGATCAACAATCAAATGCGCTTCATCAATCACAATCACAGGTTTGTGCCCCTGCTCACAGAGCAACAGTAACTGCCTGTGTAATGCCCGGACAATACGATCTTTCCCGGGAGCAACCGGTTCGATGCCGGCTTCCTCTGCACCTAACTCGACCGCCAGATACGAAATCAACTCAATCGGCGATAACTGGGGAAATACCAGCTGCACAAAAGGCTGATAGATGTCTGATAACTGACTTTTCAGTACATGACACAGATAAGACTTACCCACGCCGGAACCACCCACGAGTAAGCCGGCTCCCTTGCTGTTTTCAATGAGATATTGCAGTTTCAGCAATCCCGCCTGATGGGGATGACTTTCGTAAAAAAAAGTCGGGTCCATTTTTTCTTCGAAAGGACCACTCTGCAAATTCCAGTAACTCTGATACATAAACTCTGATTCCCGGGATTGTTGTAGCGTATGGAGTCTATACAGACACGTTAGTTATTGATTCCTCAAACGACGAAAAGAGCCATTCACCGGCAACTCGTCTGCTTCTTCAATTTCTCCTGTGAGCCAGGCGGCCCCTTCGTTGGTCGGCCTGAACTGGCTGCCCGGTTGTCTCTCGCGGGAAACATAAACGGGCCTTTCACCGGCAATCTGTTCGACTCGTCCGCCGGCTCTCTGATGCCCGAACTCCTGTCCCACCGCGTGATACACGCCCGAATCATTTTGAGCGGCTCCCACTGCCTGTTGCACCGAGACGGTTCTGATTACGGATTTCGATTCAAATGGATCGGCGGTCGGCTCTGATCCCGATTCTCCTATCGGCAGGGAGGCATTCAGCCCAAATTCCAGTGAAAGCTCATCACTGGCGCCTAATTCTGGTGCCAGACTTGCCCCTGTCTCAACCGATGCACTTTCCTCTAAAGACCCGAAAAACGAAATCAGAGACATCATGGAAAACACGCTCGCCAGCAGTCCGGTCATGACTTTTGTTGTCTGATTCCAGCGGAAAACAAACCAAAACCGATGTACTGACAGAGAGCGATCCTGTCTGAATATTTTCAGAAAGCGTTTGTAATCTAGAGACTTAAGCCAACTCATCTCTCGTTCCTTCGAGGGCTGAATATTTTTTTGACAGCAAATACGAGCTCAATCCCTGAATGTTTCCTGGCTGGGAAACACAGTCGTTCCCCCTCAAAAAACCAGCTCTCACCCGCTCTGTCGATCGGCAGCCAGCGCTCTTCTTGTATCGGTTACCGGGTGTAACACTCTTGACTGTTTCACGGACTTGGTAAAACAGGAAGGCCTGTCAAAATAAACTGCCTAATTCAAGTCCAGCACGTCAGCCATCGTATACAGCCCCGCACCTTGTGCTGCCAGATACTTGGCAGCCGTCAGGGCACCATAAACATAACTGTCCCGCGTATGGCCACGCACCGTTAAATCGATGGTTTCTCCCATCATGCCGAACACAATGGTATGTTCGCCGACATTATCGCCGGTCCGTAATGCATGATAACCAATCTCACAGTTAGGCCGTGGCCCCGGTCGACCGTGCCGACCATGAATGTGCTCGGTCTGCCCCATTTCATCAGCGATGATTTCGCCAAAGTGCAACGCCGTTCCGCTCGGTGCATCTTCTTTAAACCGGTGATGACGTTCGATGATTTCCACATCCACGCCATTCGGAGAATGTTTCAGGGAATGGGCGGCCTCGCGCACCAGCTTCATCATCACAATGACCGCCAGACTCATGTTCGGTGCGAGAATCAGAGGCGTAGTTTGTGAAGCGGCCAGAACTTCATTCCGTTGTTCCGGCGTCAGACCGGTCGTCGCTGCAACCAGAGGTATCTGCCGTTCCGCACAGATCCTGGCAATTTTCACCAGCCCCGAGGGCAGGGAAAAATCAATCATGACGTCCACACGCTCGGTCAACTCCGATTGAAGTGTCACGCCAACAGGACCAACGCCTGCCACTTCGCCGGCGTCTCTGCCCAGCTCGGAGGACTTTTCGGAATCCAACGCCGCGCCAAGTTTTAAATCCTGATCCTGACAAACCAGCACCACCACGCGCTGCCCCATCCGGCCCGCGGCCCCATTCACTCCGACCAGAAGTTGTTCACCCATCTCTCACTCCCACTAACTGAATCGTTTTGTAATCACACCGTTATATTATTCAGAAATGACGCCTGCTGCAGATCGTAATACACGGCCCGCCACTTTTCCATTAGAGCCCGCTACATTCTATCTGCATTTTTCACTTTATTCTCCTAGGTTTTTAATTTCCCCAATCACCCACTCTAATTCGTGCACCATCTCTGTCTCCGACTCAACCGCCAGCCTCTGCTCCAGCGAAAAAACAACTTCAGGCCCTCCCAGCTGCCCCAACGCCCAGGCTGCCGCGCCACGAATCAAAGGTTCAGAATCATGGAGTGCCTGCAGCAGAGCAGGCACCGCTGAACGATCCCCCTGATTTCCCAGCACAATCGCCGCGTTCCGCAACAGCCCGGCCCTCCGCGACCTCGACATTGGCGTGCTCTGAAAACGTGCCTGGAATGCGGCTTCGTCCAGAGACATCAACTCGATCGCGTCGACCGGGGAAAACGGTTCGGCAGGATGAAACGACAACTCTCGGCTGACAGGGGCTTTCCGGTTCCAGGGGCAGACATCCTGACAGACATCGCAACCGAAAATCCACTCCTGCAGACCCGGCCGCAATTCTCTGGGAATCGGCTGATCGCGGAGTTCAATCGTCAGATACGAAATACACTTCCGCGCATCCAGTGTCCCCGCTTCGACAAAAGCGTCGGTCGGACAGGCGTCTAGACAGCGCGTGCAGGTGCCGCAGTGTGAAGTCTGGTGCGGTTCATCATATTCCAGTTCATCACTCAACAGCAGACCCGCCAGAAAAAACCAGCTCCCTTCGGTCTTACTCAACAGCAGTGTATTTTTTCCGATCCAGCCCAGTCCGGCCAGTTGGGCAAAATCCCGTTCCAGTAGAGGCGCTGTATCCACAATGCCGCGGGTTTCACAATCGGGAAAACGCTCCCGAATCTGGTTTGAAAGCTGTTTCAGTTTTTTACGAATCACTTTGTGATAGTCGGTACTGCCCCAGGCATAACGCGAAATCCGCGCCTCGGTCCCCGCAAGCGGCGGAGGTTCCTCCGTCTTGTAATTCAGAGTCAGCATCAACACGCTTCTGACGGAACTCATCACATACTGCGGATGCAGATACGCGTCTTTGCGGCGTTCCAGATAGCTCATCTCGCCGGCGTAACCCTGATTGAGCCAGTCCAGAAACTGATGATAACCTTCCGGAGTCACCGCGGGCGCAATGCCGGCCAGATTGAAGCCAACGTCATAAGCCATCTGCTTGATCAGCGCACTCTGCTGACTCGGATTACCGGCTGATCGATCTGATGCTTCGGACATATTCTTCTCTAATGCAGACGCTTTTAATTATATCGAAGGATGAGCCTGCATCTGTTCCCACTGCACACGACCGACTTTCAGAACTTCTGCATTGTCGCATTTGGTCAGAGGTGTATAACGCGGATGACGCGATTCTTTATAGGGATCATTGTGCCGCGTATTATAACAGCAGATAAACCCCCAGCGCGGATGCTCGCTTTTGTTTTGATCAGAACGATGTAACAGATTGGAATGAAACAGGACAGCAGACCCCGGTTCCAACGTGCAATACACCAGCTCCAGCCGCTCGCGCGCTGCCTCAACCCGTTCCGGATTCGCGCCGGTCTGATCACCCACCGGACCATGATCGATGCGCCCCATCAGGTGACTTCCCCGCAACACCTGCAAACAACCGTTTTCCACAGTCGCTCGGTCCACGGCAATCATACAGCTCCCCATATCTGGAAACAGACAGCCGTTGTTGTACCAGTATCCATAATCCTGATGCCACGCCCACGCGCCGCCGACTCGGGCTTCCTTTTGAATCATCTTGTGATGGTAATGATAGACCTCATCGCCCAGTAACGCTTCCATGCGATCGACCACCCGCCGACTGCGGGCAATCGCGCCATAAATGTCGTCATGAATTTCATTGTCGACGGAAAGTTTAACCGCCCCTCCCTCGCCATCCGCCCGACTGGAAGTCGATTGCTGCATCACCAGATCCGCGCGGCCGATCTGTCCCAGCAACGTTACTTCTTCCTGACTGAAGAGTTCCTCAACAATCAGATAACCATCCTGCTGAAACTGAGCAAGCTGTTCTGCAGTGAATAACGCTGTGGCCATATCACATTCCCCATCTCTCAAAAGGATGTATCTTTTTCATGAGTCGATGGGAACTGAGAACACCCTGCGTGTGCCACACCAAACTCAAATCACAGGATTAATTCTACCGGATTCGGTTTCCGGTTTCGAGCATCACTGCTCCCGGAAATAAAAACACAGCCCGTTGATCGACGGGCTGTGCCTGATGTTAAACGCATGCATCTGATTCAGAGGCCGTTTTATGCTTCATCCAGCAGGTTGACGGCTGCGAATTCCTGACCTTCCAGCATTGAGAGACTGGCGCCGCCTCCGGTGCTCACGTGTGAAACCTGATCGGCGAAGCCAAGCTGCTGAATCGCAGCGGCGCTGTCACCGCCGCCGATAATGCTGGTCGAATCACTGTCGGCAATCGCCTGTGCGACGGCTTTGGTGCCGGCGTCGAAGGGGGTCATTTCGAACACACCCATCGGTCCGTTCCAGACAACCGTTTTGGCTGATTTGACGGTTTCTGCATAGATCTTTGCCGTTTCGGGTCCGATATCGAGACCTTCAAAACCATCGGGAATCTCGCCGGCTTTCACGACGACTTTGTTGCAGTTACTGTTGAAATCGTCGCCGCAGTGTGTGTCGACGGGCAACATCAATTTGTCGCCCCCCTTGGCGATCAGTTCTCTGGCTAGATCGACTTTATCTTTTTCTACGAGGCTGTCTCCCACCTTCCCGCCTTGCGCGAGGGAAAATGTGTAGGCCATGGCCCCGCCGATAAGCACCTTGTCGCAAATTCCCAGCAGGTTATCGATGACTTTGATTTTGTCAGAAACTTTCGCGCCCCCCAAAATGGCCACAAAAGGACGTTCGGGGTTGGCAATCACATCGGACAGATACTGAATCTCTTTCGCTACCAGAAAGCCGACGACTTTCGGTTTTCCATCCATGGCTTCAGGGACGGCAACCATTGAGGCGTCTGTACGGTGACAGGTGCCGAATGCGTCGTTGCAGTAAATATCAGCAAACGCAGCCAGTTCGCCTGCGAATGTGGGATCGCCTTTTTTCTCACCGGAATTGAATCGCAGGTTTTCCAAAATCAGCACCTGCCCGTCCTTCAGTGCTGCCACTTTGGCTTTGGCATCAGCGCCGACCGTATCTGTCGCGAAGGATACATCCTGCCCTAACAACGCGCCGAGACAGGCCGCCGTCGGTTTCAAACTGTATTTCGCATCGCCGCCGTCTCCCGCGGGACGACCGAGATGACTCATTAAAATCACGCGTCCGCCTCGATCGATGACCGACTTGATAGAAGGCAGTGCCATCCGGACCCGACGATCATCGGTGATGTTGAGATTCTCATCTAAAGGCACGTTGAAATCCACGCGCATTAATACGGCCTTGCCTGCAACGTCTACGTCTTCAATTGTCTTCTTTGCCATGGAAACTTGAACCAGTCTCTTTCAATACAGAGTTTGAGGTCTATGGATACTGTTCTGAACACTTCCGATTTGAAAAGCGTTCCTGATTATGATTTTTACAAATGCAGCTTGAGGCCGATACGATGATTGCTGAAATCAGGCAACGAACGATTATTCGTCCATGACCTCTTTCTCTTTCGCGTCTGACATGCTGTTAACTTTACCTTCGTATCTTTTGGTCAGATCCTGAATATCAGTTTTTGTATTGTCGCGCTCATCTTCCCCCATCACTTTATCTTTTTCTGCTTGATCGGCATGTTTATTGGCATCACGGCGGATGTTTCTGATCGAAACGCGGGATTCTTCAGCCAGTTCTTTCACGCGTGAAACAAGCTGACGACGACGTTCGGTGGACAACGGGGGAATGTTCAATCGCACCACACGTCCGTCGGTGTTCGGGGCCAATCCCATGTCGCTGGCCGTAATCGCTTTGGCAATCTCGCCCACCATTTGTGCATCGAAGGGACGAATCAGAATCTGTTGCGGTTCCGGAACACTGATATTCGCCATCTGCTTCAAGGGGGTCGGCGAACCGTAGTAATCTACTCGGATTGAGTCTACGAGCCCCGGAGTGGCACGGCCTGTGCGGATGCCCTGCAATTGACCCTGCAAAACGTGAACCGCTTTGTCCATTCTCTCTTCCGCGTCGAGTAAAATTTCTTCCTGGTCCATGCTACAAGTCCTTCGAATAGATGGCTTTATCTGAGTAGAATATTCTGAAGATTACGATCAAGCAGACCTTGATCTGTATCGTGCTCCCCGCTCGCACCGTGAAAAAACACCACGCTGGAACCCGCTACGATGCCGTTTCCCTCAAACGGGAACAATGCTGGCCCGATTTTAGTTGACCGGCTGCGAAAATCAAACCGTCAGGAACGAGAAAAACCAGCCGAAACGGGTCCGGCTGGTTTTTATGTGTCATTCTCGCTCAAAATCCCCATCACTGCAAACAGGAGATCTAGGCTATCGGCGATTCTTCCCGATCCATTAAGCCGCTCAAATACAGTAGATTCTTCTCCTGCGGGATGGTAGTCCGAAATCTCAGGCTCTTATTTCCGGCCAGCAGCAGATCGCGGCGGCTGATTTGTCCTACCAGAAAACAACCATCGCGGACCACAGGCAGTCTGCGTGTCGCGGTGCTGAGAAAGATCTGGGCGATCGTCAGTAAGTCGGTCTCTTCCGTGATGCAACGTGCCTCGGTATCGACGAAAGGAAAGATCTGAGAAGATGGAAGTTGTTCATAGCTGGCCTTGATCAACACATCCATACAACAACGTTCTGAAAATACCCCCAACATTCTTCGTTCCGAATCAATCACGGGCGCTCCTGAAATCCGATGGCTCAACAGCATCCCGATTGCTTCCAGAACATCCATGTCCGGTGTTAAGGTAACCAGCTTGGTTACCATGATGTCCTTCGCGAGAATAGGTTTATCCATCGCTCCTCTCCCCCTTCTAAATTGGCGTTTAGAAACACAAGGAAAATGAGGCACACAACGAAAGAAATGAATTCAAAACAGTGGCGAACGTGTGCTCTCACTTCAGAAATGAAATAACGTAAAATACGTTATCAAAAAATCGAATATGGGAAACCTGTATATTTTAACAAACACTATCTGTGATCACAAAAATATTTCCGCTGATCACGTAGTGGTCCACTGAACTATAAGCCCATTATCTTCTTCTACGACAAGCACTTAATGAATTTCCCAAAAAAGACATCCCCCTGCTTTTTCATCCTATTTCTGTATCATGTGGGAAGTGTCGAATGATCAGACTTATCAGAAGCGACTTCCGGCGCCTATAATCGAAGCTTGTAAAAAAGAACCGCTTCACGAGCCTTAGATCAGTCACACCCGTATCGCTGACTGTCCTGAAAATAGAAATCGATCAAATGTCACATAGAGTAGAAATTGATGGTGTCGGGCTGCACCTGGGTCGCGCCGACCAGACAACTGGTGAGTGGATCGGGCAACATGAAGCCTTAAAGCAGCTCCTGGCCTGCTGGCTGGTGATTGACGAAAAAGATATGCCCCTCACGCCGCGTCTGGTGGGAACGCCGGGAATTGGTAAAACTTCGCTCGCCATCGCAGGCGCCCGGACGCGTAATCAGGAGCTTTACATTTATCAATGTACGGCAGACACCAGACCGGAAGACCTGCTGGTCACTCCCGTACTGGCCGAAAGCGGCAAGATTGCCTACCACACATCTCCGCTGGTGACCGCGATGATTCGTGGCGGGATTTGCGTGCTCGATGAAGGCAACCGCATGAATGAAAAATCATGGGCCAGCCTCGCGCCGTTGCTCGACCATCGCCGCTATGTGGAATCAATCGTCGCAGGTGTCACCATTCCGGCTCACCCCGAATTTCGTTGTGCCGTCACGATGAACGAAGATGAATCGACATTCGAAATTCCCGATTACATTCTCAGCCGCCTGCAGCCCAGTATTTCGCTGGAACATCCGAATCGGGAAGATGAAAAGATGATTCTGAAATATCATCTGCCCTTTGCCAATGAGCACATGCTCGACCTGACCGTCGATTTCCTGCAACAGTCTCACAGCCTCAAGCTGG
The DNA here is from genome assembly GCF_937919775.1 of uncultured Gimesia sp. Taxonomy (GTDB): domain Bacteria; phylum Planctomycetota; class Planctomycetia; order Planctomycetales; family Planctomycetaceae; genus Gimesia. Next base: position 122 of record NZ_CALFPF010000293.1, on the reverse strand, counting down.
ACTTCTCGACCCGCGATGGAATTAACGTCTTACGCCTGGCCTTGAAACGAGCCTTTCAGGATAAAGATCATCCGCTGAGTAAGGACGTTCTCTGGCTGGAAGCACTCAAAAGCTGTCTGGGC
>NZ_CALFPF010000292.1 GCF_937919775.1 uncultured Gimesia sp. | reverse complement strand
GATCAAGTACCTGAAATCAATGAAAACCACAGTCTGTTACCGTTTTCAAACGAATCGGGAATCGCTGCTGACCAACAAACAGCCGCAAAAGAAACGCTGTCAGAATTTCCCGAAGTGCTGAAACAGAGTTATGTCAATCTGCTGACCATTGAAGATGAATACGAAGGCCTGACCGCGGCGGAAGCGGGCACCGATGTCGGGCAATGCAACCAGCTGTTACGCGATCAGGATCAGCAGATCAGCAGCCTGACTCGCAAGTTGAATCAGGAAAAATCGAAACTCGAGCGGTTGAAAGGGGACCAGGAAGAGGCCGAAGTCTGTCATTCGATGGCCCAATCGTACGAAGCGGCCGTCGCAGGCTGGCGGGACACGATTCAATCGTTTGAATCGCTTCATCTGGCAACGATCAACAAGCAGGAACCGTTTTCCCTGGCGGAACAGGCCTGGCAAGATCTGAAACATGTGGAGCAGCAAGCTCTGGCCGAACTGGAAAATGCGACCACCTGGGATGTCATCCATACGCCCTATGGATCGACATCCGTGCCGAAACAGGAAGGGTTGCTACCCGATGAAATCGCCATCGAAATTCTCGGCGACTACCTGCCAGTCTCCATATTGACTGAGGGAGCGCAACTCTCTTTAAAACACTGCGAACAGGGCATCGCGACTTACGCCGTCAAGAGTGCATAACGACGCCGCCACAGACCGCTGCCGTCTCATTTTTCCTCCATCACGTTCAAAATACAAGGATTTTACGTCTATGCAAAACCAGCCAGCTCAACCCGATTTCGTTTCGAATTCCTGCCGCACCATCAGTGGTCAACTCGCCGAATGGGGCATCGAATTCAGTCAGGACCGTGTCGCACAACTCACGACGGAACAGCGCAGTGAGTTGCAGACCTGGATCAACGCCGGCGTGGATGCTGACGAAGCGTACCAGGAAGAATTCGCTTCGTTACCTGAGTTCATGGAAAACGAGCTGCTGGAAATAAGCGGCCACTTATCGGCTGAACCTCAGAAAACGATCATTGAGCAGGCGATTAACGCGTATGAGGCAGAGACTCCTCTCACAGGAAATCCGTATCTGTTTGACACAAGCGCCTGGCATCTCTGGCGCAAAGCCTACTGTCGTTGGCATCGTGGCGAAACACTGGACTTTTCTGAAGAAACTGCGGCGTCTCCTTTTGAAAGCGACGATCAACACACGCTTTCAGAAATCACGCAACAATTGATCCAACTGACGCCCCAACTACACCAGGCAGAACAATCACTGAAACAACTCCGACGCCAATGGAAACAGACAAAACGGCAAAGAAACGTTTTCCGCAAACAGCAATCGCGTTTACTACTTCAGCTATGCGAATCGTCTGGCGCTATAAAGAAAGCAAATAGTGTTTCGTTAAAGGCAACCGAAACACAACCAGTAACAGAAGTGAAACCCGAATCCACAGAGGAAGCTGCCCTCGATCACGAAAGAGTAGAGCCCAAAGCATCATCACAGCCGATCTCCACAACAGGCCTGTCAAACATTGTCCGCATACCTGTCACCGGCCCGGAAACAAATCGGATCGAAGTTTTTTTACAGCAGGACAGCGAAGGACAGTGGCGGGCCGGACATCTCTGGTCGGTCGAAGCAGATGGAATCACCGGTCCACTGTCTCGAGGCAGCAGACAACCCAACCAGCAACAGACGGCTTATGCGACGGAAACAGATGCGCTGCTCAAAGAAGTCCTGTATCTCAGCCAGGGAATCATTGGCGTCCCGGAGATTGAAAGCCAGATCGTTGACTATCTGAACCTGCTGGAAGAATATCCCGGTCAAATTGCGGTCTGCGGCAATTGTCATCGTCACTATATTAATGGAGGCATCGATGATCAGGATGTTTGTCCTGAATGCGCCCGCGAATTGGATCTCTGAACGAAGCCGGGATTAACCCGGTTTTTCCCTGAGTCGTTCATTTTGTCTTGCGAAGCCCCGCAGATCCTGCCATAGTTAAAGAGAGTTAAGTAATAAAAATTATGGCTAGATGGCAATTTGATCATTCAGATGCAAAGGGCTCACTGTGCAAAACCAACCCGGCAAAGCGGATCATTCCCGTTCCTCAATGAACCGCAGACGATTTCTGGCAACATCAGCGTCCGCTGCCGCAGCTGTCGGCTTTGGCGCGCCTGCCATTCTACGTGGCAGAAATCTGAATGAAAAACTCAACATCGCCATCATTGGTTCCGGGGGACGGGGCGGCAGTAATCTTAAGTCGGTCTCTTCCGAAAATATCACGGTACTCTGTGATGTGAACGAACAGAATCTGTTCCGCGCCGCCCAGAGCCATCCCGAAGCAAAGCAGTTCAAGGATTTCCGCGAGGTCTACGATCACGCTGATAAATTTGACGCCGTGGTTGTCAGTACGTGCGAGCACACACATGCCTTCGCCACACTGCCGGCACTGCAATTGAAAAAACATGTCTACTGTGAAAAACCACTCACACACAGTGTCTGGGAAGCCCGCGTGATCCGCGAAGCAGCCCGCGATGCGAATGTCGCGACACAGATGGGCACACAAATTCACGCGGGCGACAATTATCGACGCGTGGTCGAACTGATTCAATCCGGGGCGATCGGCCCCGTGCAGGAAGCACACGTCTGGGTCTCCCGTGCCTGGGGCTGGCATCGTTCTGAGGAAGAAGCCCGCAAGGCCCAGGATATCGTCTATTCTGAAAAACGTCCGAGTCAGTCTGACCCTGTTCCGAAAGGGCTGGACTGGGATCTCTGGCTGGGTCCTGCTCCCGAGCGTCCTTTCAATAACATTTATTTCCCCGGCCCCAAGTGGTACCGCTGGTGGGATTTTGGAAATGGCACGATGTCTGACTTAGGCAGCCACTGGATCGATTTACCCTTCTGGGCTTTGAAGCTGGATCATCCGCTCACGATCGAAGCAGCAGGTCCTCCCATTCAAAAAGAAATCGCACCGGCGTCGATGCAGGCCGTTTATGAATACGGCCAGCGCGGCGATCTGCCCCCTGTCACGGTGGGCTGGTATCAGGGCACGAATAAACCCAAACTCTGGGAAGAAGGCAAAATCCCTCAATGGGCGAACGGCGTTTTATTCGTCGGCGAAAAAGGGATGCTGCTGACGGATTACGGCAAACACGTTCTGCTGCCCGAAAAAGAATTCGCCGACTTCAAACCGCCAGCGCCTTCCATTCCTAAATCACTGGGACATCACGCCGAGTGGATTCACGCCTGCAAAACCGGCGATCCGACGACCTGTAACTTCGAATATGCAGGACTGCTCACCGAAGCCAATCACCTCGGCAATGTGGCCTATCGCACGGGCAAAAAACTGCACTGGGACACCCAGGCCATGCGAGCAACAAACGCGCCGGAATCCGATCAATACATCCGCCGCGAATACCGCAAAGGCTGGAAACTGATTTAAAAAACGAAGCATCACTGGAAGTTGACAGCGAGACCATGATCACCCACCCGAGCGGTCCCTGGTGCGCCCTCAGCCCGCACCGGTTCCTGTTGTATGATCGTCTCGACTCAGAATTTTGGCAAATCCGAGATTTGATAGAGGGCCAGCGATTTGTCTGCAAACGCTCCACCACATTCCGTACAACCTTCATTGATCATTTCGAGTGGAGCTGGGAACAGAAACGGTTCCGCCTGCAGGTTGATCGGTCTCCAGTCCCCCGTTTGAATCTCCCTGTTTTCACGATCAGAGAACGTGGTTGTCAGCAGGTACTTCGAGCCACTGGCCCGGATGTTCTGCACCGCCGCAAAAATCGCCGCATTAGAGAGATGCACAAAACAGTCTCGGGTGAGAATCAGATCAACGGCCGGAAGCGGTGAGGCTGTGACGTCAAGCAGACAGAAGTCGTGGTGGTGCGATTGTGAGAGTCTGTCAACAAGCCCACCCACGATATCACCACCGATGTAATGAATTCCCTCTTTAGGAACCAGGCTCATCCAGTGGAAGTCGCCGCAGGGGATATCAAGCAGAATTTTGATGGCGTATTTTTTGAACAGCTCCGGAAGTCGCTCCCGAATCACCGTGGTCTGCTCCAATGTGGAACCAGTACCCGATACGCTCTCCGCACTGCTCCACCCATTGGTATTAAAAATTCGTTCGAAAATATCTCTCATGTTAAATTCCTGAACATATCACAGTCTTCCCTGAAATGGTCCGTCACCAGAGCCAGTAATTCATCGGTCCATTTAATTCTGTCTTTCACGCGATCGTATTCCAATTGATTCTGTGACACATTCAGCCGGGGGATCTCTGGAATCGGATACCGCGCAAACGGGAGTTTATTGACTTCGGAATCGAGCTGATCGACCCGCAGAATATAGGTCGCCTGTTTCGTGTAGTGCGTCTGCCGAGGCAGCCAATTCAGTCGCTGACGTGTGAATTCCTCAAAGGACAGGTCAGCCCCCATCTGTAACGACTGATACAGGTAAAACGATTCCCAGCGCTCAAACGGTTCGCGGATACAGGTGATAATATTGTGGTATTTAAACTCATCCGGAATTACAAAACGATGACGTTCAACGACAGTGCCGCCAAATTGAATATCGTCAAGGTCAAGGTAATCCTGAAACTCAAAGTTTTCTTTGAGCCAGTTGCTGAGCGACACCCCGGCGCATTTGGGAGCGTGAATGAACGCAAACCTCAGGTCGTGGTTGTAAATCATGTCCTTCCCCCAGCGAGACTACATTCGTTTTATCGTGAACAAATCTCGAAAAATCCATTGCGTGTTTTCGCAGATTGAACTGCTTCATGGCGACCAGAAAAGCGCGTTCGAGCATTTCGTCGTCTTCAGCCAATCGGCTGTTCGCAAAAATAACGGCGTTGGCCACGTCTTCCGGAGTGGGATCGAACGGTATTTCAAACACCAGTTTACCAAACGGCTTTTCAAATTCTTCCAGAAAACCCGTTCTGGTCGAGATCACGGGGCACCTTGCACCAAATGCTTCCATCATCACCTGCGGGCATCCCTCTGTCGGCCCTGCCATTAAGATAAAATCAACGGCATTCAGCACAGAACCCACGTCGTCCTGATTTCCCAGGATTGTGATGTGCTTTCTTCCGCAATCATGCAGTGACTCTCTGATGATTTCGTCGTTGTCGACCCCCTCACCCACAATTAACGCGTGGTAGCCAGCCCCGAGTTTCGCCACAGACTTTGCAACCAGTTGGGGGTTCTTGCTTTTTTCAAACCGGCCCAGGTAAGCGATAATTATTTTTTCGTCCGACACTCCCCATTCGGCACGCATCTGCCGCCGGCTCTTCCGGGCCACGCAACGCGTAAAGTCCAGACCGTTATAGATCACGGCGACTCTATCCCGCAGATGTTCCGGAAAACATTTTACGCCACCGCCGGAAACCGAAAGCAGCTTGTGGTATTTCCCATATTTCAAACTGGTATTAATATTCTTCACAGTCCAGTCGCACTGACCGTGTGCCGCCGTAATCACTTCCACAGTGTCCCAGTTCGTTTTATCGAGCTCAGGCCGGGGGCAGATGTGCCCCCAGAGTTTCACGGTATCCGAACGGCTCACGACCTCCTGGCACGCATTCGGAACAACGGTCACCAGACCTTCGAATTTTGGAGCGTCCTGAGTGCAAAACACAGGGCAATACTCAAGCATCCGTTTAGCACAGATCGGGTCAAACGAACCCGGCCCCTCGATGGCAATCCCCGACCAGACGATTCCGGGGCAGCCCTGATCCATCAACGCCAGAATCCCCCGGGTCACCCCTCCCATCGAGCAGGTGCCGATGCAAAAACCGACCCGCTTCTGATCGGGTTTTACTGTAGCGGGAACAGGAATATTTTTTCCGCTATGGATTCCCCCTCTGATTGCCCGCTCAAATCGCTGCACCTGGATCGCAGGAGAGAACAGCATCCAGGCCACCTCGCGTGCGTGGCGGGTCACCGGGGTGTCTCTGACTGCAGATGTCACGGCCTTGGCAATTGTTTTCGCATCCGCGTTGACGGGGATCATCTGTGTCAGCGTCCCGTGTTGGTCTTCCAGTTCGGGAATCATGCCGACCGGTGTGGCAACAACCGGACATCCTGACAACCACGCTTCTGATGCAATCATCGGTCCCCCCTCTTCGGGAGAGGCAATCACAATCGCATCAAGTGCGGACAAAGCATTCCCGACCAGTTCTTCCTTATCAAGCAGTGTGCAGGCGTCGCCGCAAATCTTACGGACCTGATTCCTGATCTCATCTTCAGCATAGCCGTTCCCCAGGTAAACCGCGTGATATCCTTCACCCAGCTCGGCAACCGCCTGAGCGGTCGCAATACAGTTTTTGTCGCGGGCCATGCGTCCCAGATAACCGATTGCTTTCACGTCCGGCCCAACCCCCCAGGACTCCCGGATTTCATCTCGTGTCCTGGTGGGAGCACAGCGCGAAAAATCAATCCCGTTATAAATCACGGTCACCTGATCCCGCAGCTCTGCAGGGTAGGACTTCACCGCAGCGCGACTGACCGCCAGATATACTTTCCTGCCGCCATATTTCAAGGCGGTCTCGATCTGGCGAACACTGTATTCACACTGGCCGTGTGCCGTCGTGACGATGGGCTTGTTCTTCCAGTCTGTTTTGCCGAACAGTTCTTCCGACTGAATGAAGCTCGAAAAACAAATTACGTCTGACAAATCAACGACAGACTGATACGGGTTTTCCGACTTCTCGACCAGATGGTATTCATCAACCGCGTAAACCGGACAGAATCTACGAATGCGCTCTACCACATGTGCAACGTGCTTAAATCACCGCAGTTATTCAGATCAATCACGGGGCTGGCAATGCTTCCGGACACGTCATAGATTTCGGAATCGTCGGTGTATTTATCGATCACCGTTACTGTCTTGGGTCGCGCGTCTTGGTCGAACACTAACACGGCATCGCCGGAGAGATTCGCTGCTGCCAGTGTGCCGGTCGAGTTGTAATTCAACAGACCTGACAAGAGGTTTAAGACCGTGTGTGCCCCATCGTGGACCGTGGTCGTGCCTGCTGTCTGCTTAAACGTGGTTGTAGCAGAGTTAACATCGAGCACTCCACCGGTTTTAACGATGTCGGTAATCGTCACACCTGTCCCTAAATAGACGTTCGTGTCATCAGTGGCATCGTCAAAGAACGCCTGCCGTAACGTGGCAATCGTGGAGACCTCAGTCGGATAATAAGCCACGCCCAGCGATCCCCGGTTGATGTTGATTACGTTGCTGGCATGTGTGCCCAGCAAAAGAATTGCCGGTGTGTTCGCATCTTCGCCGTCGCCGGAGTCGGTAATCAGCACGGTACTTTGCACCGATCCCAGATTGATTTTAATCCGGTCCGAACCATCGCCCTCTTTGTCACCGATGAACAGCGTGGTAGCACCGATCTTTAAATATTGATCGCGGTACTCGAAGTAGGAAGACGCACCGTCTGAATTCGTGCGGGGCAGGCCAATGAAGCCTGAAAAGGTCTGCTCGATGTGCAGAGCCGCCAGTGTAACCGCACTCTGGTCGAGGCCGTACAAAATACTCTGGTTCGTGTCGCTGACGTAAACCGTGTCGCCCGTCACTGGCACCGTGTTGGTGTTGAAGTTAGCGGCAATGCTCCAGTCGTTCGGGCCTTCGCTGGCCGTTGTTGCTGCGTGTTCGACCGGGGCCTGTGTCGTAGCGATTGTTACACTGGGAGACCCACTGCCGGGCGTTGTCTCTTCTACTGTTCCGTGATTGAAAGTGAGTGCCGCTATATCAATCCCTGACAGAGACCCCGCAAACGTAATGACCACATCTGACCCCGGCAAATCCCCTCCCGTACAAACCGCTTCACCTACCCCTATATTGCTAAGTGCTTCAAGGGCTGTTTGCACCGTCGCGGCACTCGCGTTGTAGGCGATCATTGATGTTCGCTGCCCGGCGTAGTCGATTGAGAATGTTCCTGATCCTGGAGAGCCCGTTATCGTAAGAGTCTGTATCTCTTCTGTTCCGCCGCCGCCCGTGACTGAAACCCCTGCTGAAAGCCCGGAGAAACCACTGTTTGAGCCGATAGAAAACGCCCATCCATGTGCAGTGTTTGAAAGGCTGCCGACGAGTTCGATTCCGAATGAGTCCTCATTCAGTAATGTGCCGTTCCCGGTTACCGTCACATTTCCCGCACCCACTCCAGAGAGAGATTCAAGAGCAGCTTGGATTGTCGCTGCGCTCGCATCGTCATTAAGATCGGAAGTTGTTTGGCCATTGAGCGTCAAGTAGAACGATTCGCCAGATGTGTAAGACCCCGATCCATAAAGACCATTCGTTCCAGATCCCGTATAGGTTCCGCCCGTCAATGAACTCGTGATAGTCACTGTGATTGCCCCGAGTGAAGTTCCTCCCTTTGGCTGCACAAGAAAATTGATCGTGTCACCGGCACTTAACTTGTCTCCCGCAGCCGCTCCCGTCACTTGAACCTTCGACTCCCCGTTATCGCCGACCCATGTTGCTTCGATCGCTTTCTGTATATCTCCCGCTGTGGGATCAAATGCAATCGCCGCTGTGGTCGAGATGAACGATGTTCCGCCAATCTTCACGGCCAGTGTGAAAGTCCCAGCCGTAACACTTGCATTGCCCGCAATCACAAAGCTGCCCGCATAGCTCGACGACTCATTTGCGTTGATGTAGTAGCGATCATTCTCCGCGCCACCTCCCGCCTGCGTTTCCGCAAATGAGCCAGACAGCCCGCCTGTAATATTGGCCGTATTGATCGTGATTATTGATACGTCTGCACTTCCAAGTGTTCCCGAGAATGTTACTGTCCACGGGCCTGCGCCGGCTACTGTGGCCTCACCGACCGGGATTGTACTAAGTGCCTCAAGGGCTAACTCAATAGTCGCGGCACTCGCGTTATAGGCGATGGCTGATGTTGTTTGACCCAGAAAGGTAAGCGTGAATGTTCCACCGCTCGCCCCAGTTGCGAGCGTAATTGTCTGAACTTCATTGGTTCCCACTAACAGTGAATAGTCTGCCGTCATAAGAGAGACGTTCGTCGCTGCTAGTGCGCCGGTAAACTCGACTGTCCACGGCCCTCCG
>NZ_CALFPF010000291.1 GCF_937919775.1 uncultured Gimesia sp. | reverse complement strand
CTAAAGTATTGACAGAAAAGAAACCGGAACCCGTCGAAAGCGGGATTCCCAGTGAAACAAATATCATTAGCGAGACAAGCAAACGAACTCTGGACAGCGAAAGTCCGGGAGTTGCAATCATCGTACGTGGTGTCAGTGGCAATGAACCATTGGCGTTACCGATTCTTCAGCAAAATTTACGCTCATCATCTTTGAATCCATTAGCAGCCAACCTGCAAAAACAGGATCTGCCTGCTGAATCAACCCGGAAAGATCTGGAGCACTTCGTTTTTGATAAACAACTGGTTCTCGTTGTCCGTCCTGTTCCCGCAGATTTGTTTGCATTTGCCCAGACACTCAAATGGGGTAAGGTAAAAGAGATTGATCTACAAAACCGAATTATTACTGTCGATGCCCAGTTACAGGAACTCAACTCTCTGGCACTCCGGGATAAAGCAGCATCCATGCAGCCGGCGTCGCCAGCCAATGCCTCAGCGAATTCAGACCCACTGAAAAATAATCCAGATCTGAACTCTTCAGAGCCTGCGATGAAACAACCTGAGAACAAATCGGCAGTTTCGGACAAAGAAACGAATGACCGCGACTTAAAACCACGATCAGGTGAAGAAACAATCGACTGGGCACTGCGCGTGATTGCCGGGACCAGCCCTTTTGCACATGATACTGCCTGCAAAAAATTGGCCAGCATGAAGCCGGATAATAGTCATCTTCAACAGGTTTCCTCCGTTCTGGCTGCGACGTTACCTTTAGCAAAAGAAGGTTTCCGCATGAAGGAACATGTGAACGCGATGGCAGTCTGGTACACCGACGAAGCAACACTGACATTTGCAGCATTACTCTCTGATGAGAGGTCAGTGCTGGTCCGTGAAGAAATTATTGAACTACTTCCAACAATCCGTTCAGAAACAACCGCTGAGGTTCTTGTTGGCCGCTTATCAAATCGGGAAGACATGAAAGATGCCCGCAGAGCACTCCGATTCATGGGGGAAATCGCGGAAAAACCGGTCATCAAGTTATTGAATCACCCGGATTCTTCACTACGGATTGAAGCTTGTAATATATTACAATCCATCGGCACGCAGGAAGCGTTAGATGCGCTGCAAAAGCAAGCTGAAATCGAAGATTCCATTGTTGTTAAACAACTGCTTTCGAAGACACAAACCGACATTAAAAAGAAGTTGGCGACAACAGATAAATAAATCATCTCGTTTTGTGTTTATGGCTTGCGAATTAAATCATCCGGCTCCGGAACCCAGGGTTAATAGCCGGCAGCCGCCCCATGTTTGCGAGAATCGCTATGGCCGCGTAAACCATCTTGTTGTCGGGAAACAGCCTGCGATGCAGCCAGGCTGGAACTCTTTTTCGTAGCATGACCGAATTGTTTCATTTTATCTCCGACCTGCTCGAACAGTTCGGTTTCCAACAAAAGATCGTCGGGCATCCATTGGTGATGGATACGAGGAGATTCAACAGCTTGCTCCGGATGCATCCCAAACACGATCATGTTCAACAAAACCTGCAGCGTGCTGGAAATGATTCTGGGACCACCGGAAGCACCTGCAGAAAAGACTGCTTTTCCGTCTTTGACGGCAATGGTAGGTGACATACTGGAAAGTGGCTTTTTGCCGGGTTCAATTTCATTTGCTTTACTCTGAATTAAGCCAAAGGCATTGGGTTTTCCTGAAATTGCTGCGAAGTCATCCATTTCGTTGTTCATCACGATCCCATATTCCGGAATCACAACATAACTGCCAAACGTCAGGTTAATCGTCTCGGTACAAGCGACAGCATTTCCTGCAGCATCCATGACTGACAGATGACTGGTCCCTCCATCCTGTGGCGGAAGATAACGGCCATACTCTTTCAGTGATTTTGTTTGCTTCGCATCGATGCGCGAAGCGAGCTGGTCTGCATATTTCTGGTTCGTCAGTCTCTCGACTGGTACCGGAACAAAATCCATGTCCCCCAGATATTCTGCACGATCCGCAAATGCGTGTTTCATGACTTCCGTCAATAAGTGAATCTGCTGCGGTGAATGATATTCCAGCTTTGCAAATGACTGATTCAACAGCTTGTTTTCTAATGAATGAATCATGTTAAATGATTCAATAATGGCGATGCCTCCACTGGAAGGAGGAGGCATCGTCAAGATCGTATAGCCGTTAAATGTGGTTGTCAGCGGTTTACGAATGATCGGTTGAGTTTCGATTAAATCCTGATGGGTCAGGAGGCCTCCATTCTGCTTCCCGCAAACGGCCACCAGGGCATCGGCGACAGGTCCTTCGTAAAAACCGGCCCGACCATTTTCGGCGATCAATTCCAGAACTTTCAACTGAGGACTGAAAAACCGATCCTGATCCTTCCAGGGCTGGCCTTGATTCAGATACTCATCAATCAACGCCGGAAATTGCTTGGAGTCCAGGGAGCCTTTTTTAATTCGCTCCAGCATCGAACTCTGTACGGACCGCATGTGATCGTTGATGCGCACCCCTCTTTTGGCCATCAAAATCGCCGGTTGCATCACCGTCTTCAAATCCAGTTTTCCATATTCCTTAACAGCATAACACAACCCGGCGACAGTGCCTGGAACGGCAATCGCCAGCGGTCCCTGACGGCTGGCAAGTTTGCGCTGCTCTTCATTGCCTGGTAATTTCGCATACATGTCCGGAGTCGCAGCGGCAGGCGCACGTTCCCGGTAATCGATCACAACAGACTTCTGCTGCTCTGCGTCCCAGATCACCATGAAACCTCCTCCGCCCAAACCACAACTGGCCGGCCTGAGGACGGAAAGCGCAAAGGAAGTGGCCACCGCGGCATCTACGACATTCCCACCCGCTTTGAGAATCACGATACCAGCAGCACTGGCTAACGGATGATCTGCGGCAACAACTGCCTGCTCATAGACTCGTTTCTTCTGATCAAGGGGAGGATCCGCCGAGAATCCCGGCTGTGAGGAATCCAGAACGGCAGAGACTAACATAAAGCATAACATCTTATTGACATAAGATTTATGGCTTAAAATATTTAAAAACATACCTTACCCTTTAAGCAGATTTCTCACTGGGACTGCAATTGTCAGAATCGGATCAGACAATCTGTTTCTGCCGCTCGAAGTCTGGTTTCTCTCTGATTATACTATGCGACCTGTCTTCATTGATTTCCAGATCCAATCTTGGAAAATCCTTGTCAGATGGGACATTATGAATGCAGTCCGCTTTTTAAAGTATCTGAACATTAACTCGTTATTCCACCCCTCTGTGAAGCAGTGACTTGCGCGATACTAAACACCCATTAAAACAATAGCTGTAAAATTATGACACTCAGCAAACTCAATTCTCCCAAAAGCGACAAAACATGCCAACTGGTCACACTTGGCTGTAAGGTCAATCAATACGAAACGCAACTCGTAAAAGAAGCTCTGGAAAAGAACGGGTATCGCGAAGCGTCTGAAAGCGAGACCGCAGATTTGTGTGTTGTCAACACCTGCACAGTCACAGCTACCGGTGATGCGAAAGGACGCAAGCTGATTCGCCAGCTCTCAAAAAATAATCCGGGAACAAAAATTCTTGTGATGGGCTGTTATGCTACTCGAGACCCAAAGACGGTTTCAGAATTACCTGGGGTTTTTGAAGTCGTTACCGACAAGCGGGAACTGCCTGACATTCTGGAACGACACGGAATCGTGGATATGCCAACCGGCATCTCTGAATTCGAAGGACGCAAGCGGGCTTATGTCAAAGTTCAGGATGGATGTATCCTGCGATGCACCTACTGCATTATTCCGTCAGTCCGCCCTGGATTGCAGAGTCGTTCGCCGCAGGACATCGAAGAGGAAGTCCGACGTCTGGTGGGAAATGGCTTCAAGGAAATTGTTCTGACGGGTATCCATGTCGGTCATTTTGGCGTCGACACCACTCGTGGTAAATCGGGTAAGGCTCCGTTTCGACTCTGGCACTTGTTTCGCAAACTGGATCAAATCCCCGGCGACTGGCGAATGCGACTTTCCAGTGTGGAAACCGCGGAGATCAATGATGATTTTATTTCGGCAGCCGCTGATTGTGAACACCTTTGTCCACAGTTTCACCCTTCGCTTCAAAGTGGATCAGATACAGTGCTGCAACGCATGAAACGCCGCTATTATGTCAGCCGTTTTCTGGAAAAACTGCAGATGATGCGAGAACGACTGAATCACCCCGCATTCACGACCGACGTGATAGTAGGATTTCCGGGAGAAACAGACGCTGAATTTGAAGAAACGTTACGTACCTGCCAGGAAGCTGCCTTCATGAAAATTCATATCTTCCCCTTCAGCGCAAGAAAGGGGACGCCAGCAGCGACGTATGAAAATCAGGTTTCCCCTGAAATTCGCCAGGAACGTTGTCAGCAACTTGCTGAGCTCGAACGTAAATTAGCGCAGAATTTTTATCACACATTAATTGATCGAAACCTACAGGTTTTGATAGAACGAGTATGTACTGAGCTTCCAGGATGGGTGCGTGGCACAGACCGCTGGTATGCCCCCGTGATTTGTCGGGGCACAAAAGCCGACCTGGGAAATTTTGTGAATGTACGTGGTGTCAGAGATCACCATGACTATCTCGAAGCAGATCGCATCTCACCATAAAATTCAGCTCCCCGGCTTCGAGCTGATTCATTTTTGAAAAGTCGATCAAAGATTATTACAAAGAAAGATTTTGAGTGGCATTGTTAATTGCGATTGAAGGCATTGATGGATCAGGCAAAGGGACACAGGCGGGCAGGCTGCATGCTAAATGCCAGGAGCAGGGTATTGTTTCCAGTCTGATTGGTTTTCCCCGATACGATCAAACATTATTCGGAAAGTCCATTGGAGATTTCCTGAATGGACGTTTCGGACAGCTCGATGAAGTGAATCCATTTCTCGCGTCCCTGCTTTATGCCGGCGATCGATTTGAATCGCGCGATCATATTTTTAAAATGATCGAGTCAAGTCAGGTCGTCATTTTGGATCGCTATATTCCTTCGAATATCGCACATCAGGGGGCAAAACTGTCTGGCGGTGAACGAGCTGAATTTATTCAATGGATCGAGCAAATCGAGTATGAAATTTACCGCATGCCTCGGCTGGATCTGGCTATTCTATTAGATTTGCCTGCAGACGAGGCTCAAAAACTCGTTGCAGAAAAACAGGCACGCTCTTACACCGAAAAGGCAGCTGACCTGCAGGAAGCCGATCAAACCTATCTGGCTAACGTCAGGCAAGTCTATCTCCAATTGGCCGATGTGAATCAGCATTGGCGAAAAATTAACAGCCTGCATGAAAATCAACTGCGGTCTATTGAAGAGATTGGAATCGAAATCTGGTCTCATGTTTCCGCTTTACTCTAAATGCCGACGCAGATTCAGAGGTTTGTTCAGATCCCATTTGAACACAAACCAGACTCTCTTAATCTTAATGAAAGCTGAACGCAAAATATACTTGACCTGCTTAGGGAAAAACCTGTCTAATATCAGCGTTCTTTGATCTTTGGAAGGGAGACAGGAATTGTGAAACGGGCTCCAAGCCAAATGACATTGCGAGAAATGTTTTCGGACACGGAACGACTCGCAGCTGAACTGGTGGAACACCTGGAATTGGGATTCATCCCGACCAATGAACAATTAATTCGCCTGGTCCGTGTCGTTCCTGACGGAATTGATCAGCGACAGGTAGAAGATATCAGCGTGCGAAATCAAGCTGCTGAATTATTAAAATGCGATCATTTTACGCAGGAACTATTCGAGAAGCTGGATGAATACCTGAAAGCCATTGACCAGTCCGTCAATCAGATCATTACTGGCAAATAACTTCTCCGTCTCTAAATTCATGTCGCTGCCGCCTCAAGCGGCGCGAATTCTTCGACAAGTTTTTTAGCACTCTGCAGACCATCAACAGCCGCAGACACAATACCGCCGGCATATCCCGCACCTTCTCCCACAGGATATAAACCACGGAACCCGGGAGCCTGATATGATTGCCTGTCGCGATCGATTCGTATGGGAGAGCTGCCACGCATTTCAGGTCCGACCAGCACTGCATTCTCTAAAAATGCACCACGCCATTTCTGATCCATGATCGGCAAACCGTTCTGAATTTGAGAGATGACAACGGGTGGGAGTACCTGAGTCAAATTTGAAGCGGCGACTCCCCTTTGATAAGTGCCGCTATATCGAAAACCGGCGTCTGTTTTTCGATTCTTAAGAAAATCACCAGGACGCTGAATCGGGCAGAAATAATTTTTCGCTCCCAACTCAAAAGCAATTGCTTCGTATTTTCTCTGAAGTTCCATCCCAGCCAAAGGGTGATCGCTCCCGAATTCCTCGGGATAGATCGTCGTCATGATTCCACTATTGGCAAACCCAGTGTCATGCCGTGAATTGCTCATCCCGTTTGTACAAAACATATTCGGTTCTGAAATACTGGGCATCACAATTCCGCCGGCACACATACAAAAAGTATAGAGATCCCGTTTGCCTTTTGTGATCATCGTGTAATCTGCGGCCCCCAGAAGTGAAAGGTATTCCTCACGGCCGTATTTGTGTTCGTTTACCTGTTCCTGCGGCTGTTCAATCCTGAGCCCCAGCTGAAAAGCCTTGCGAAACATGGGAACTCCCAGATCGTATAACATTTGATACGTATCGCGGGCACTATGACCGATCCCCAGAATCACATGCGATGTTTTGAGATAGCCTGAAGATGTCATGACCCCCTGGACTTGACCATCGACAACATCAATCCCTTCAAGCCGGCATTCAAACCGGAATTCTCCCCCCATCGCGTCAATCTTGCGACGAAAGTTTCGACAGATCATCGGAAGTTTATTACTCCCTAAGTGAGGACGATGCTCATAGGCAATGGAAGGACGCGCTCCACAATCGATAAATCGCTCCAGTACCCACTGCACATCAGGGCCACTTAATCGACAGGTCAGTTTTCCGTCACTGAAACAGCCAGCGCCTCCCTCTCCAAACAGATAATTATTTTCACTTTGAAAATCATCTCCTTGATCGAAGCGCCTGATTTCAGGGACACGCTCCTTGACCGGAAACCCACGTTCAATAATGATGGGGCGATATCCTTTTAAAGTCAGAAAATAGCCGGCTAATAACCCGGCAGGCCCCGAACCAACGATCACTGGTCGTTCTTCAAGCGGCGAAATGCCACACGCAGGGTCAATAAATGACTCTTCAGAATAAGCTTGAACTGATAACTCTTCGCGATGATTTCTCAGGATTCCTGATTCATCCGGCACATTTACTTCAGCCGAATAGACAAAGCGTAAATCCTGGCGCGAACGGGCATCCAGACTTTTTCTGAGAATTCGATAGCTCTGAATCTCTTCCGGGCCGATCCCCAAATTTTGTGCAATGTGATTTGCAAGTTCTTGTTCGGGAATTTCGACGGGTAATCGAATATTGGTAACTTTAAGTGACATATAGCTTAAACCGGAATCGAACAAGCGCAGAAACAAGACGTGAGATCATGTCAAGCAACTCAACATGTTATACCGATTAGGCAATCGAATGCAATTTTGTCACTTCGAAACCATCAGAAAAGCAGAAAATACTTTGAAAAGCGTGCATCCCAGGCACTGATCAGGCTGCTTTCCTGAACGAAACGATTTCCTCACTTGTCGTTTCCGAAACAAGTTGGTTCACTTCCCGTTCCAGGACTTCCATTTTTTCTTGAACCAATTCTGTGTAGTAGTTCATATCTTCTCGAGAGATATTTTCCGGAACCTCAATCGGTTCTCCTACCAGATAATAGACTTTGGAAAATGGTTTGGGAATCCAGATACTTGTCCAGCTTCCCTGAAACTTCCAGTAACGCGTGGCTGTAAACGCGGTCGGGATCACGGGGCGTCCGGAATGTGACGCCAGAAAAACAATTCCGGGCTTCATTTTATGATGAGGCCCACGTGGGCCATCAGGGGTAATCACGATATGTTTACCCTCGGCCAGTTTGATTAATTTTTTAATCGCGCTGGCTCCTCCCCGACTTGTGGAACCGCGAATTGCCCCCATGCCGGCTGCTTTTAACATCGCCTCTATCGTATCCGCATCTCGATGCTGACTGATCAGCGCCACACTGTTATGTTCCACCGCGCAAAACAGTGGAGGAATAACCGAGTCATGCCAGACACTATATAAAAACCGATCAGAACCTGTATCGGCAAAAGGGCATCGTTGAATACTGTCGCCAACGTACTCGAGACGTGTCGTCTTAAAGATCAATCGAATCAAAATCACAACCAGAGAATTGATCACACTCAGCAAAGTTCGACTCTGAATTTTCAACCGATGACTCCTGTACGGCAGATGCAATGATACTTCGTAGAATTACGCATTGTAATGATGTTTCAATCTGCGCAAATCCCAATTCTCAACTCGGTAATCAGAACCAGGAAAGCAGCACCATCCTGCCGCCATTTGACGTAAACACCCCATTTTCAACAGGTTTTGCGGGAATTCATTACGACGGCGGTTCCTCGTCCAGACTAATGTCTAGTGCTTCCATCCGGCGATACAATTTTGCTCTGGTCAGTCCCAGCAGTCTGGCTGCTTCCGTGCGATTATTTTTCGATTGCTCTAAAGCAAGTATGATCTGTTCTGACTCAACCTGGTGGAGCGTTTCCTCCAGAGGTTTGATGGCAGAGGACAATGCAGGTCCCAGCATTCGCGCATCAATGCCTGTCTTTAGCCGCAATGGCAACGATTCCTGAGTAATCAGCAACGTCGAAGTCGCCTGGAACGCCGCTTGGATCACTTTTGTCAGTTCGTCCAGATTTGCAGGCCAGAAGTAATCCTGAAACTGAGAAAGCACGCCGGGAGCAAAACCGCTCACCTGTTTCTCCTGATAGCGATTTTCATTTTCCAGAAAATGCTGCGCCAACAGTTCCAGATCGGCCCTGCGCTCTCTTAAAGGTGGAACTTTGATCTCCATCGTCGTGATCAGAAAGTAAAATTCAGGGAGCAGCAATTCCCGATCCAAAAGTTCGGGCAAAGAAAGTGAACTGGCCGTTATCAAGCGTATGCTGTCTTTCGGAGATGCCGAT
>NZ_CALFPF010000290.1 GCF_937919775.1 uncultured Gimesia sp. | reverse complement strand
ATCTGCAGGTCGTCTATTGCAACCATCAAACGGCAGGCTTGGATATTCGAGAGAGACTTGCTTTTTCATCGAAAGAACAGTTGGATAACGCCTATTCCGTTCTCAAGAAATCCTATCCGGCTACGGAGATGGTGGTGATTTCGACCTGCAATCGGGTTGAGCTTTATACGGCCACTCAGGAATCGGAAGTCGGTCCCACTCATCAGGATCTGGCCAAATTCTTTTCTGAGTTTCATCAGGTTCCGATCAGCGATTTTTTTGAAGACTTTCTGGAGCGCACCGGACCGGACGCAGTCAGGCATCTGTTTCAGGTGGCTTCGAGTCTCGACAGTATGGTGCTGGGGGAACCGCAGATCGTCAATCAGGTCAAGGAAGCATATCAACGCGCGACTGAGAATGCGTTGTGCGGTCCCTTAACACATGCGCTGTTTCAACAGGCGATTCGTGTTTCGGCCCGTGTGCGGACGGAAACACAACTCTCCGAAGGGCGGGTTTCCATCGCCAGTGTGGCAGTGGGTACTTTTGGAAAAGGAATTTTCGAACGCTTTGATGATAAAACGGTTTTAATCATCGGAGCAGGGGAAATGGCGGAAGAAACTCTGATCTACCTCAAAGATGAAGGCGTAAAGCGTGTGCTTGTTGTGAATCGCAGCTTGGAAAATGCGCAAAAGCTGGCGACGAAAGTGGGGGGAGAGGCGAAGCCTTATCAGGACCTGGAAGACTGTATTGCCGCAGCGGATGTGATTGTCAGTACCACCGGTGCCAGTCAGCCAATTGTGGATGTTGCCTGTTTTAAGCGTGTCTTAAAGAAAGCAGGAAACAAAACGTTTTTCATCCTCGACCTGGGAGCGCCCCGCGATTTTGATCCGGCTGTGGGCGAAATCAGCGATAATATCTTTCTCTACGATATCGATGATCTGGAAGGAACCTGCGAAAAAAATCGGCGGGCACGACAAAAAGAAGTGGAAAGCGCACTCGCAATCATTGATGAAGAAACAGACCGGTTCATGCACGGCGTTTACCACCGGGCAACAGGTCCGATTATTAAGCAGCTCAGGGAGCAGTGGCACGAAGTTCGTGAGCAGGAAGTCGACAAACTTTTCAGCAGGTTGTCACACCTGGATGAAAAAGATCAGGAATTGATCAAACGCTCAATCGAACAGATTGTGAATAAACTGCTGCATCCCCCCTTGGAAGTGCTGCGACAGGAAGCCAGGGAAGGGACCCCTCACGGATTACTCGATGCGCTCAAGCAGTTGTTTCATATTCGGGACTGATCGGGGGCTCTCACTCTTCAGTTTGACTCGGTCGTTTCACAGGCAAGTTGATCAGGACGGCGGCGATCAGACTTAACAGAATGTTGATGCTGTTAATGTATTTCGAGGCCTGATGGTACGCGGTGAATAACGCAGGGCGCGGACTGCCGGGGGGAGTGATCATGGATTCCAGCGGTGAATAGATCCAGAAATAGTCGATCAGACTCATTGCGAGAATGATCACCACGAGACTGAAAATAAAATTAGCTCTGCGGCGGGAGATCAGTTCTTTACTGCGAATACCCAGACATCCCAGAATTGATCCCGCTAATAAGACCCAGGCGATCGTATAATAAACGGGAAAGTGCAAAGTAATGAGTTGGTCTCGAATCAGGGAGTCGAATGGTTTGAAGGTCACATCCTGAACACCATTGACGACAAAGATCACCGCCGCTCCGACCCAGGCCGACAGACAGAAACGAATGAGTATCAGGCTGATAGTCTGCATAGTTCACTTGGAAGGGTAAAAAGTAATTCTGAAGAGCTTCAATTCACGATTCATCAACTCAATTTGATATCCATCAGAGTAAACAATTAACGGGAAGACATGAAAGCACCGGGCACTGCCGAGATCAGGATTTATCAAAATAGATGCTGCAGGAAAGGAAATCTCAAAACAGTTTGCCAGCGGTATTGGCTTTGGGTGCCTCTAAACGTTAGGATTGTTTATAAATTCGGCAGTTTCCGGAAAACATGCTTTTGGGGAGATAGAGAATCCCCTGCCTGTCAGTTACGATAGATTTCGTCTGATTTATATAATGTCGTGGTTCAAACCAGTATTCAGTCTGTATTGATACGGTGATTAAATATGAAACAAGCTATGATTCTTGCATCCAAACCAGGTCTTTGGAAACACGTTAATTCAGTTTCGGGAACAGTCTTTTCCAGGCTGGGATGGGGCGCTCTGGTGCTG
>NZ_CALFPF010000289.1 GCF_937919775.1 uncultured Gimesia sp. | reverse complement strand
TAGTTCTGCCAGTGTTCCGACCGGGTGCTGCGGATCATCGAGTTCGCCGCGCAGGTAATAGGCGTCGCCCACATGCAGGAACCAGCGGCCCTCTGTCTGAACGGCAACTCCGCAATGACCGTGCGTATGACCGAACAGCGGGATCAGACGAATGTCATCATTCAATGCCGAATCAACACAGCGGGACGGAAGCCCGAACCAGTCGGCATCGTTCGTGTCGTACGTGACCCATTTGGGGCGGTGTGAAAACTGGGCTGCGCTGTAGCGGGGATTACCCGATTCCAGATTCTGCTTTTCTTCTGCCGCGAGATGAATGAACGCGTCAGGAAAATCCGCTAAACCTCCCACATGATCGGGGTCACAGTGCGTCAGCACGATGTCGCTCACATCGTTTGCAGTAAAGCCCAGCTGCTGGATCTGATGCAAGGCCGTCACCGAAGAAATGAATTGAAAACCAGCGGCGTTCATCGCCTCCGCGCCGATTCGTTCCAGAGGGGCGGCAATATCGTGCATACCGATGCCGGTATCGATCAGAACCAGCCCGGCATTCCCTTGAATGATCAGGCAATGACAGCAGGCGGGTGGAAAGGGCGGGGCATGCAGCCAGCCGAAATTAGCGTGTTGGAGTTGGGACATGGTATTTTTCGATTCAGAAATTTCTGGAAAGCAATAAACGACTTAAAACGTGCTTGGCTAATTTCTATTTGACGACCTCTCAGGTAGTTCCCGCCGATATTCATCTCGAAACAAACCGATTTTGTCGAAGGGAATCGGTTCGAAGGACGCTTTCTGTTTCAGTAAAGTCGCATCCTGCTGTAAGGTCAGCTTACCGTTTGATTCGTGTACGATACCCAGCGGAATCGGTTTGCCGGCGCTCCCTTCCAGGTTGGTAAACCCTTTCAGATCTTTGGTCATCGCAATCCCACTTTTCGTGCCGGTGGTATTCACGGCAAGGTTATTCTCGATCTCGAATTTATCGAGCAGCTTTTTGACATTGCCGTCGAAGTTGTAGACTTGTTGCGTGCAGTTCACAAATACATTCCGCTGGATCGGGTTATATAACGGCTCCCGCGGCGCGTCCTGCATGATCTTCGCCAGATGCGGATACTGCGTACTCCACGGCGGATTTTTGTAGTTCATCGCTTCCGCTTTGGCTTCCAGATTCCAGCCGGCTGATTTCGGGTCGTTCCACTGTTTCCAGGTCATGCCTCGCGAATCGACGTGCAGGCCAATGGCACAATCGATCACCAGGTTATTCAGAATTGGATTGTCGCGTCCGCCCCCGATCATGATGGCCCGCCCCGAGCGATAAAACACGTTCCCTTCCACCGTGTCGCCGCTGTCGCAGTCATCCAGATACACGCCCATCGTATTCACATGCGACGCGTCTCCGCCTCCCAGATTGTGAATGAAATTGTGCCGCAGAATATTTCCCTGAGTGGTCCAGTCGCGTCCAGTATAAAAGGCCCCCGAATCGCCGGTCTCCATTACCACACGGTAGATTTCGTTCCGCTCAAACAGATTTTCGTTCCCACCATACAAGATCGCGTTATGCGGCGCGTCATGAATGCAGTTATTCTGCACAATCTGCCCGCAGCCACCCGCGTAGATGCCCGGTGCATACGTCCGCTGAAACAAGCCATAATCGTGAATGTGATTATTGATGGCCCGGTTTTCAGCCCGCTTCAGTTGTTTGCGGTCGCCGCCATTCAGCGTGATGCCCCGCGTTCCCAGATGATACAGATCACAACTGCGCACGGTATTGTTTTCGCCCGATACCGAAATCCCGCCACTCGCCAGATTCGCCACCACGCAACCGGCCAGTTCAACCTCTTCGGTCGACTGCAGCGAGACTCCTTCCGAATGACCATATTCAAAATTCAGATTTTCGAACCGCATGTGTTTTGCATCGGATACTTTCATCAACGGTTGCGTCAATGTCGCCAGGACAATCTCAGCGTAGTCCAGCTTTCCCTGGGGATACAGGTAGAGCTGCTTCTGCGCGCGATCGAGGTACCATTCGCCCGGCGCGTCGAGTTCTTCCAGCACATTGAGCGCAAAGAAGCGGCGTGCTTTCGCACCCCAGGTTCCCCCCATGATACCGTAATTGTGCGGAGCCGCCAGCCTGATGATTTTCTGCTGCGGTTCGTAATCAGCGATGCGAATGACTTCGTCGCTCCAGTCGTGCGTCCAGTATCCCAGCAGCCAGACTCCTTGATCCAGCTTCCAGCGGGCCGGTCGTGGATCATCAAAGACAAACGCACCGGGATGCGACTTCTGCTTCGCGGGATCTATCGCTTTGGGATCGGGCAGTCCTTTATCAATGACTTTCGTAAACGAAGCCCAACCCGCATCTGCCGCATCCGCGTTCGGCCAGCGGGCCAGTGTCATCGGCCGATGATTCACATACAGCCAGGGCCCGACAGGCACACCCCGATAGGATGCTTTGAACTCCGCAAAGGGTTCCTTGCTCACCGTCGACAGATCGCAGACCAGGACTTTCCCGCGGGCTCCTTCAGGCAGCCGCTTCAGAATCGCCGCATCCGTGACGGATTGAAACGTACCGGCATCCAGAGTCAGTCCCCCCTGGATCCGCACGGTTCCCGGCTGCGTCGCACGATACACCACCGGGTTCCCTTTGCTGCCACCATCGTTTTTTTCAAACGTCAGTGAGCTGCGAAAAGTATACACGCTCGGTTCAATGTGTACCGTCACCCGGTCTTCCGGTTTCAACTTTTCATCTCGCCGCATGATCCGAATGGTGTCACGTGCTTCCTGAATCGACTGGAAGGGCCGCTCCTTGCTTCCGTTTCCATCCGGTCCATTCCCATTGACATACAGATTCAAATCCGCGTTCACGTGACTTGAAATACTGACAGCAAGAAAACAGGTCAAAACAGTAAAGAAGTTTTTCATAATTGTCACTCGGCAGGAAGTAGAATGCAGCGGCTGCGAAACAGTATGCTCACGTTGCACAGTTTCACCCTCGACTATATGAGGCGAACCGGGAGACGTCAAACGACATCGCTCAGGTCCGCAGTTCACTTCGTGCTTTCTCCAGCACATGCTGATGCAGCAGATAACCGAAGCCGGCATTTTCCAGACGAAAAATCAACTGGTTGCGGGTACACTTCAGCTGCTCAGCACAGGTATCCAGCGACCAGTTACTCTCCGCCAGTTGCATCAGTAAAAACGCACGGCGGCACTGCGCTGCAGACAGACGATACGACTTCAGGTACTCCAGCGTTCCATTATTACGAATGATTACTTCACCGATATGGTTTTCTGCCTTGGGGTTCAATTCGGTCATGAATCGCTGCAGCTGAAACGGCCCCATATCGTAAACCATTTCCGGACGAACGGGACAGCCCAGTAGATTATGCGACATCAGTGCATGCAGCTCCGACCAGTCGGTGCGTACGCGGGCCACTTCAGCGCGCAAATCATCCAGCGACTGCACGCGTTTCGCGTCAATCTCATGCGGATGCAGGCGGTTTTCTTCGGCATACAAACCATAGTAATAGAGCAGCTCACCATAATCATCGGTCAGCAGGGTTGTATGCAGCGCCCGATAATCGTCCGGGTGAGGCACGATGAATGCCGACGCCAGCGCATCGCCGACAAATAACAGCGATCCCACCTGGTTGGTATGGATTTCGAATACGCGTAGCGCATCTTCCAGACCTTTAATCAGGTGGCCGGGAATAGTCCGTTCAGAACGGGGACTCAACCCATCCTTAATCGCGGCGCGGGAATATTCTTCCCAGATCACATCCGGTCCACCAAAGTGCAATGACAGGAAACCTTCCAGGCTCACATCCAGGGGCAGAAACCGCAGACGGTTCCGGTCCTCGCGGGCCCGCATTTTCTGCATCACCCGCGCCGTCATGAATCCCAGATCGTGAACCTTACCATCGGTGGTGCGATGCGATTTTTCCGCCCGGATCTGCGTACCATAGGCGACGACTGGCGCACCATCAAAGGTCCAGTCTGCAACAAATGCGTGGGGAATATACGAATAATAGGCCGTCTTGTTATCGATCAGTACGGCTGCGATATCCTCATCAAAAGGTCGTCGGGTCAGTCGCAGATCGGCGGGCACCTCATTTCGCAACACCGGTACCAGCCGCACGCCACCCAGAACCTGCGACGGCGCCAGCATTAACCCTTTGAGGGAAATGTGATCCAGGGGAACCTGTTTTCGAGTTGTCTTATGTTTCATCAGATTTCAGCATCCTGTTCACACGCAGCGCCAGATATTCTTCCAGTTCTTTCAGACTAGCTGTCCCGACGGTGAACCGGGCAAAGCCGAGCATGGTCGGAATGTCTTCCGCATCGCGTAGACCCACGGTCGGAATCGTGGTTCCCAGTCGACGCGGTGCAAAATGGTCGGCGTCGAACACCGGATTCATATGCACGATTTCCGGCGTCTCTGTTTTACCAATGCGTTCCCGATACACGCGGGCCACCTGATCGACCAGCTGGGGAGGATCGTTTTCGTAGCCATCCGAGACAATCACAATCAGATCCGGCTGCCACTCCAATGCATCGAGCAGTGGTTCCGCCAGCGCCGTCTGTCCCGCCGGACGCGTCAGGAATTCATGTTCTTCCTGTTCATTCGCAGGCGTCCAGAACGCCCGGTATTCCTCAGCCGCTTCGCGCAGCAGATAACTGGCCGCCAGCGCCACGCCCAGCGGTCGGTTCCGTCGCTCACGACTTCCCACCGTCGAGTGGCTGCTATCCAGCACTGTCGCCACGCGTCCCAGTTTCAAAGGCACTCGTCGCAGCTGTCGTTCTGCTGCGCCTGTGAAGGCGGCCTCCAGTTCGTCAACCCGCTGTTCGCGTTCCTTCCGTGACAGGGAAAGCACATACAGCGCCAGCTTCGTCACGCCTGCCCGCGTCAGATCGAATTCCAGTTTTGCACCCTTGGTCCGCGCCGCTGTGGACTGAAACCGCAGTTTTTCCGCGGTCGTCATCTTGTGCTCGATTTTTTTCAGGAAGACATCGCGGGGAACCTGATGTTTCTGCGCCAGTGACTCTGCCACGGTGAATGGCAGCTCGTAAATCGCTGCTTCACTGTATTGTGCCTGACGAAACTGATTCAGCAGAGGCGTCTGATACGCTTTCTGATTCGTATGATCGAACAGAAAACGCCCCAGCTCTTCCTCCAGCCGTGTATGCGCGTGCGCAGCGGCAGCCCGGTATTTGTTCCGATACTTGATCGCGTCAAACTCAGGCTCACGTCGCCAGGCCAGATACGTTTTGATCACAGCCCGCGTTCGTCGATTGTTTACACGATGCTGTTGCAGTCGTGCAAATAAAGCATACACACGGTTGGCCGGCAGCCTGCGCAGCGTGATCGCGATTAATGTCCCTTCTTCGGCTCGTTGTACCTTATCTGCAGGCGCACCAGCCTGCAGCAGGTTAAAAATGATCTGCTGCTGGTTGAAATGATTGATGCCCGCCGCTAGCGTCCGCGCATACAGCAGCCGGTAGTTGATCAGCACATAACGATGTAGAAATTCAATCGAAACCGAGGGTCGGTACAGGTCGGTATAAAATTCGTTCTGACGGGTCGCCGCGAAACCGGAATTGATAAACATCAACAGGTCTTCCCGCTCGCACCGCTCGCGCAGTTCCTGTCGGCTCAAGTTCCCTGGTGAAGAATCCCGATGTCCCATAACCGTCCTTCCGATGCAAAAACAATCCGTTCGGGGAATATCGGCAGCGACGTGCTAAAAAGCTCTAGAGGCTTACGCGGAAGTCACTCCCAAGTCCCACGAACGGATGTATTGAGTATCCCGCCCTGCAGCGGGAGATACAAGTTCAGATTTAAGACAGACCGAAAGAAATAAAGTTCGCCTGTGAACTCAGTTGTTCACGCGCTTCTGACAGCATTACTTCTGCGGTGCATCATAGTTCAGGATATGTGAAATGTGGGTCTTCTCTCCCGGAGTGATTTTTCTGACATCGTAGTAGATCACACACCGTCCCGATTTTTTAATTTTGCCAATGGCCAGTTTGGCGACTGCTCCCGTAGCACCGTTTGCACCTGACGGGTTCCCTTTCCATTGTACCCCGTTCCAGGCGCCGAGAGCGGTGCTTTCCGGAGCATTGATGATTGATCGTTCTGCCAGTATCCCAAACGGGCTTTGAACCTGATCCTGTTTCAAGTCAATGACCATGCCGGTGAAGTCGGACAGTTCTGTTCCACCATCCAGCTCAAAAACATCATCCTCTTTTTGAGTGATGATCAGCGGAGCCTCACTCATTTTCCGCATGGTTGTTTTCTGGGACAGTTTGAGAAATTCTTCATATTCTTCTTTTGAAATTCCCATCCGCTCATCGTAAGGCAGTGGTTCACCGGGTTTTTTGTTTTTACTGTGTTCCAGAACCCAGTCAGGATTTTTGGCGAGCGCCTGTTTGAATTTCTGTCCAATTTCTTCCGCTCTTTTTGGCACAGCCAGACCCATCACATCAACCATGATCTGCCCCGGCACAAGTAATTCGTGTGGATCGATGACGGGTTGGGATGCGGCCGATTCTGTTGCGGAAGCCTCTGGTTTCACTGCGGAGGGTGCGGGTTCAGCCTGTTGTGCATCGCTACAGCCACAACAAAAAAAACACTGCTTAATATCATAGTAAGTCGGTTCAAGACATATTCTCCTGGCTGAGATGTTGTAACTCGAAAGGGATCAGCTTCATCAAAACTCACACATTTCAACTCGTCTGTTGACACGCCGGTTCTGTCTGGTACGATTTTCTTAACTTCCTTTAGTTGTAAATTCAGGAATACCACCGGCTCTGACACATAAAATATCTCACAGTTCGATCCTGCCTGAGACGTCCTGCCTGCATATGATACTTTAACAAGGAAACCACCCGATGAGAATCTCCCGAGTCTGTCGTCTGTTGCTCTCCTGTCTGTCTGTCGTTTTTGCAGGGGAACTCAGCTCTACGTCCTTTGCCGCTGATGCCCCGAAGCAGGGTACGGCGAAACAGATTGATCTGGGGGGCGATGTCTCTCTGGAAGTGCTTTTTATTCCGCCAGGCAAATTCATGATGGGCAGTACGCCGGAAGAAAAAGCCTGGGCGACCGGCATTGAAGGGGGCGCCACGCCGGGCACGGAGCGGGAATCGTACGAAGGGGAACAACCGCGGCCGATGCAGGTGAAAGACGGCTTCTGGATGGGCCGTACCGAAATCAGCGTGGGGCAGTTTAAACGCTTTGTCGAAGAGAGCGGTTACGTAACCGACGCCGAAAAACCGGACGGCGAAACGCAGGTGTTTGATCCCGAATGGAAAATCACTGCCAAAGCGCCGCCCCATCCCTGGATTTCGATGAAAGGCAAAAGCTGGCGCGACCCGAATTTCGGGTTTCCGCTTAGGGACGTTTATCCGGTCGTCTGCGTGAGCTGGAACGATGGCCGCGCATTCTGCAAATGGCTTACCGAGCGCGAACGCAAAGCGGGTCGGCTGCCGAAGGGGTTAGAATATCGTCTGCCGACCGAAGCCGAATGGGCGTATGCCTGCCGGGGCGGCAGCAAAGAGAGCCACTATTTCTGGTGGGGCAATGATCTTCGCGACGGTGAAGGGCGGTTGAACATTTCCGCCGTCGATTTTCTGCCGGGCCGCAACAAAATCTGGCCGCTGGCGAATGCCCCCTGGAGCGACGGCTTCGCGTTTGTTTCTCCCGTCGATCAGTACGGCGAAAAAGGCCGCAACGGTTTCGGACTGGCCGACATGTGTGGCGGCGTGTGGGAGATTGTCCTCGACGACTTCGATCCCCAAGGGGGACACGAAGAACTGTATGTCGTCAAAGAGAACCCGCGCCCCGTCTGTCGCGGCGGCAACTACTTCGACGTCCCCGGCAACGCCCGTTGTGCCGTCCGCTTAGGACTGCATGGCCCCGCTTATTCCGACTCCCGCGACGGCTTTCGCATCTGTTTGGGTGTGCCTCGTAGATGAACTTTGCCTGAATTCCTTTTTCATTCAGACCCGCTTACTCGATTTCGTACCCACCAAACAGGACTGCTCTGATGAACTTGCTGCGAAACCCGTTGATGAAAACCGTTTTCTCACTGCTGATACTGACAATGCTTTCTTTATGGCAGCCTTCGCTGGCGCAGGCCGAGCATGAGGGGAAAATTCAGATTCTCCTGCTGGGAGACAGCACGGCGGAAGGGAGTATCCCCAGGCAGCTCAAACCCGAAGGTCCGCATCTGGAAGCGGTGATCGAACAACTGCTGGCGGCGGAAGGGGATCTGCCCGCCTGTCATGTGGTCAACTCCAGCCTGAGTGGCGAATATATTAAACGCCTGTTCGATTCAGGTCGTTATGATCGCGACGCGGCCAAGCTGCCCGGTCTGGATTATATCTTCATCCGGTACGGTTTGAACGATCGCGCGAGACGGGAAAACTTTGCCGAGAATTTTCCCAAGGACTTTCACGAACTGCTCGCACGATTGCGCAAGGATCATCCCAATGCGGTCCTGGTTCCGATGACTGTGATCCCGTTTTCGAATGAAGAGGCCAGCAAGGAAATCAACGATCTGGTGTTTCAGGTGGCCAAAGCAGAAAATCTGGAGGTGTTTGACATCTATCCCCGTTATGCGGCCGAGCTGAAGAAGGGATTCAACATGCTCAACTATCGCCGGTACCCGCTGGCGAAAGTGCCCGAGAAATATCACGCGCTGGTGAAGCCGTTCGTCTCGGGTGACCGGGTGGTGGTGATGGACAATGAACTCGACCCGATTCTGGGAGACCTGCCGGGCTGGTATGGAGATCGACATCCGAACCTCGCAGGTTACAATGTGATCGCCGACGAAACCGCGAAATACCTCGCGAAACAACTGCGAAAACAAAAGACGGCTCCATAATAGCACTCTGTGAGACGAACCGGGAGAGAGATACTGTGAAGTGTGATTTACGAAAAACGCGTCTGATGTGGCCTGTAGTGGTTTTGCTCTGTTTCTGTTTTCCCACAGAGGGAGAGTGCGGTTTTTCCGCGGGAGTCGCGAATGTGGATATTTCGCCTCCTACGCTGCCTGCGATTCAGAACGGCGGTTTTCTCGAACGGAGCCAGGACAAAGTGCTGGATCGGCTGTCGGCGCGCTGTTTTGTGTTGAAGTCGGATGAGACGACCGTCGCCATCGTGGTCGTCGATTCGTGTATGATCCCGCGCGACATCTGCGATCGGGCCAAGGTGCTCGCCAGCAAACAGACGGGCATCCCCATCGATCGAATGCTCATCTCCTCGACGCACACGCACTCGGCGCCGAGTGTGATGAATCTCTGCCTGGGCACACGCAGCGATCCGAACTACGAACGTTTTTTGCCACCCAAACTGGCCGAAGGAATCGCACGTGCGTATGCCAGCCTCGAACCGGCACGCATCGGGTTTGTTACCGTTGATGCGCCCCATCACACGCACTGCCGTCGCTGGTTACGCCATCCGGACCAATACGCCGCAGACCCCTTCGGTGAGACCACCGTGCGGGCCATCATGCATCCCGGTTATCAGAACCCCGAATTCATCGGCCCCTCTGGCCCGGTGGATACGGGGCTGTCACTGCTCAGTATTCAGTCTGCCGACGGCAAGCGGCCCCTCGGTCTGCTCGCCAATTATTCGATGCACTACTTCGGCACGGGAGGCGGATTCTCAGCCGATTATTACGGCAAGTTCTCGGCGCTGATGGAACAGAAAATCGCCGGGAAAGATCCAACGCCGTTCGTCGCCGCCATGTCACAGGGAACCTCCGGCGATCTGCAATGGATGGACTATTCAAAGCCGCGACGAACAAATTACAGCATCGACCAGTACGCGGGCGAACTGGCCGACCTCGCGTTCGACGCGTATCAAAAGATCGACTACACGACAGGCGACCCGAAACTGACGATGGCGGAATCCCGATTCACACTGGACCGCCGCCTGCCGACTCCCGCGCGGCTGGCCTGGGCCGACGACCTGAATACGAAACGGGGTCCGCGGCGTCCGACTTCGAAACAGGAAGTCTATGCGGAGCAGGCAACATGGATCGCCGCACATCCGCAGGAAGAAATCGTACTGCAGACGATCGGCATCGGCGATCTGGCGATTACGGCGATTCCCAACGAAGTTTACGGCATCACCGGGCTGAAGCTCAAAGCACAGAGCCCGTTCAAAGTCACGTTCAACATGAGCCTGGCCAACGGCGCCGCCGGTTACATCCCGCCCCCCGAACAACACTACCTCGGCGGCTACACCACCTGGCCGGCCCGCACCGCCGGCCTGGCAACCACCGCCGAACCACAAATCGTGGAGACACTGCTCGGTCTCTTGGAAACCCTCTCAGGCCAGAAACGCAAACCGCTGACGACCGATTTTTACAACGAAGAACAACGCACGGCGATTGAGAAAGCGAAAGCGGACGAGAATAACCGCGTGAATCGCGGGGTGATGAAGTGACAAGAATTACTAAATATTAATCAGACATGAAACCACCGCAGTAATATCTTTCATCTGAAGAAAGGGCTTGAAATAATGCGGTATCCCATGAATTTAAATGTATATTTGCTTTAACTGTTGCACATAGTTCTAATGCTTGCTTAACGCCCGCCGGTCCATCATCTCTAAAGTAATACTTGAGTAACTCTCTTTGTGTAGCTAATTCACTAGTGGCTTGTATAGAAAATCTTGATGCTAAATTAAACTCAGAAAAATGTGACTCAACTCTTTTTTTGTCACTTGAAGACCAATGAGATGGTGGATCTGTAAAGTATCTGATT
>NZ_CALFPF010000288.1 GCF_937919775.1 uncultured Gimesia sp. | reverse complement strand
TGTTGTGATATTCTAATATTGTGATCAGAAATCCTGTAGAATTCACCTCTAAACCGCTAACATTTCAGTGTTGAATTACGATTAACTCAAATCAGTAGCCAAATTTAACAAAAAAACTTCTACACGTTACGGATCATTGCTAAAAGTTATTGAGTAACAGGATAAAGTTGTGTCGATTTCGGAAACCGTCAAAGTCAAACTGAATTATGGTTATACCGGTGAATTTCAATGCGAAATTCCGGCCGAGAGGCTGATCTGGTATCATCGGGCACCTGCGCCACTGGAGAACGTCCTGCTGAAAACGCAGCAGGCGTTGAACAATCCGCTGGAACTTCCCCCGCTTAATTTAGCCATTGTTCCAGGCGATAAAATTACGGTCATTGTCGATGATCAGACACCCGCTGTCAGCGAAATCATCAATTCACTGTGGAACTATTTTGCTGGCTGCGGAATCGAAGCCGGTGATGTGACAATTCTCCAATCCCCATCAGCGCAGTCCGATCTTCAGCAGAAATTAAAAGACGCGGTTGCTCCGGAACTGCAGGAGAAGGCTCAGTGGATTACACATGACCCTGAAGCCAAAGAGACGCACGGTTATCTGGGAACTTCAGCGGGCGGGGAACGCATCTACCTCTCAAAGCATATACTGGAAGCGGACTTTATTCTTCCGATTGAACTGGTGGGTTATGATCCGCTGATCGGCTACGTGGGGGGAGACAGCTCGATTTATCCGGGATTTTCTTCTCAGGAAGCGATTGTCAAAAGCCGCGGTCAGTCGCATCGTGAACTGACGCCTGCAGAGAGCAGGCCGCTACGTCAGCTGATTGATGAAGTGGGCTGGATGCTCGGCCTGCAATACAGCCTGCAGGTGATTCCGGCATCCGGCTCGGGGGTTTCTGAAATTGTCTTCGGCAGCAGCGAAGCCGCCTTTCGAAAAAGCAAAGAACTTCTGGATCAGTATTGGAAACTGCAGCCGAGCTATAAATCAGAAGTGGTAGTGATCGCCGTCGAAGGTGGTCCGGCCGGTCACCATTGGAATCAACTGGGCAGTGTTCTGGAGACGGCCAGAAATCTGGTGACGCAGGATGGTCGCGTCGTGTTGCTCACTCAGATCGATGCCGAGTTCGGTGAAGGAATGCGGATTCTGTCAAGCTGTCATGAACCACTCGATGCCATCAAGCCTCTGCGAGACAGGCAGCCGAACGACCTGGTAACTGCAACCCAGATGGCGCTGACGGGTGACTGGGCATTGATCTCTCTGTTGAGCAAAGCCAGCAGTAATGACGTCGAGGACCTGTTTATCATTCCGATCGAAGATGAAGCCGAAGTCCAGCGCCTGCTGCAAACAGATGAAACCGTGACTTTTATCGCCTCTGCCCAGCATGCCTATGGGCAACTTAAAGAGGAGTAATTTTGGCTTAGGACTTCCGTCTTAACCGATCGGTAAACCTGCCGCTTTCAAAACGGATTCCTGAACGTGATAGTCATGCTCGTAGGAAAAATCGATATCCTTTTCGCGACGTATAATCCGCGCCATGTCGGCCACATCGTCGGTATAGCGGGTATAGCCCGGAAATTCGATGGTTTGCTGGCCTTTGCGATATTTACCTTTACCGTTGGCGAGGGTTAAGGTCGCAGCCGGTCTGCCGAACGGCTGGAGATGGAAGGTGCCTTCTGATCCACAGACCACAATATGCCGTCGATCGAAACCATTGACTTCATTACAACTGGATTTGACGGTTGCCAGCGCTTTGGGATAACGGAAGACCGCCAGCGTATTGTCCTGCAGCGTATCATCAATCGAGGACGCGTGCTGAGAGAACGGCGTGACCTGATCAGGCCTGCCTAGAATTTGTACGACCAGATCAATCACATGGCAACCCAGCTCGAACATCATCCCCCCAGGCTGTGGTTCCAGTTGGGCGCGGCTGGCTTTATCCATCTTTTTGCTGATGACCGTGTGCACTTCAAAGGGATCACCGAGCCAGCCTTTTTTCAGAAGATCTCGCAGCAACACAACTCCGGGGTTGTAACGGTACATATACCCCATCTGAAGCAGCAGATGTTTTTGCGCGGCCTGATCCAGAATCCGTTTGAAGTGCGGTAAAGAAAGTCCGGCTGGTTTATCAAGGTGAATGTGCTTGCCTGCAGCGATACAGGTTTCTGCGGTGGGCAGCAGGTCGGGGACCAGTGTTTCGACGGCAACGGCCTGCAAACCTTCGACATTCAACAGTTGTTCCTGCGTCAGGAAGGGCAGCCCCTGGTAAATTCCCGTTGATTCTGCATACTTTCGCAGCTTCGCATCGGGCTCCACGACACCGACCACTTCGTATTCTTCTGATTTACGAAAGGCCTGCATTTTCCCGCCGGCGTGGGGGTGCCCGACTCCAATCTGCCCAACTTTGATCTTGTTCACGATTGTGTTCCTTACAGTTGATATTCCGGATTACCTGACTTTTCCCTCATGCAATCACCGGATCGTTTCTGGCACCGTCTCTGCATCACTCCCCCAAAGCGGAAACAGGCAGAAAGCGGGAAAGTAATATGCTTGGTAAAATATGAACGATTCGCAACATCAATTGACTCACTGGAATGACAGGGGACAGGTGGGAGCC
>NZ_CALFPF010000287.1 GCF_937919775.1 uncultured Gimesia sp. | reverse complement strand
CACAATTTTTCTCTGCATGGATGGCTTCGAAGTCGGGAACGGTTTGCCCCTGTTCCGCCTGATGAATTAACGAAGCCATTTCCCAGGCTGTGACATAGTAGTATTTCCATTCCGGATGCCTGTCTGCTTCCTGCCGAAGAGCGGAGTGAAAGGCTTCCGTTTCCGGTCCCAGCAAGGTATCGATATTTCCGGGTTTGGCACCATGTGTATGCAGTTTGATAAAGGTCCAGTCGGGACGACCTGCCACATGGACGTCCGCTGCCAGCCAGTGTTGAAGGCGATTTATGGTTGCAGGGCGGCCACCATGCAGATCGGAATTTTCAATCCGGGGCAGGCATCCCCATTTACGTTGACTCCAGTCGAGTCGCAGAGGCCCCTGAATCATCAGGAGACTATCCTGCTCAGGCGACTGGCCGACACGAGCGAGCGTACCCTGATCGTGTGATTTGCGTTCGCCCGGGCGATGTTTTGCATAATAGAGACTGTTCACGATCTGAGTTTGTGTGTTACTGGGGGCAGAGGGCATCGTGAGGTCAGCGTAACAGCCCGTTTCTAAAAGGATTTCAATTTCATTATCGACTCCACACCAGCGACCATCGGGGCGGGAATTGCACAGCGCCCAGTTGCCGTGAATAAATCCGTACAGAATTTCTCCGGTCAACGGATCTTTTCTTAGCAATCCGTGCCGATTAAAAAGTGTCTGGCGGAATTCGTTCATCTTCTGGCGAAGCCCTTCCGCCGTATCGTGGTCATGATGCAGATGCACGTCAACATCGCCGTAACCTTGTTTGCAGAGTACGGCCAGGCGATCGAGGTACTCGGGAGCATACTGGTCCTGTGGAAAGAAAAAAGTATGCTGCGGGACCTGCCCGCGTGAGTCACTGAATTTTGAAAATCGGTCCGGATACTCCTGGCACCAGCGATCGACGCGGGCCAGCGCTTCAGAATTGGTCGGGTTGCCCCACTCTGGCTCGAAATGATCGCAGACAGCGATAAAAATATGCCGAGGCTGCTCAGGACTGAAGGTGACTGAGTCTTTATTTTCTTTCGCACGATAATAACCGGGAAGCCAATACTGCATATTCCGCGCGCGGATAGCCATATAAAGACAACCTGAAAGGCCAACCGCTACAATCACGCAAACGGTAATACAGATAATCGAGAATGAAGTCATCACAGATCAGCTTTTTGAAGAGTGGGTTAATTCTGTCAGTGAGGTTTCCGAGTCCTGGGGGATGAGTTCTGTTTCGGCGAACTCAAGATATTCAACAGGTAGTGCAACTGTATGGGTGCGATCGGTTCGTTCCCAGGTACCGTTTTGCCGGGTGAAAAGCCAATGATAGAGTCCGAGCGCTAACGCCAGATTCATTTGGACGAACATTCCGGGGAGGCGACAGAATGTGAGATAGCGGCCCCCAGTCACAAATTTCATGCCGACCAACGCAGATAGATAAAAGAGTCCTTGTGCCATCAGGGTGATCTGATAAATCGGATTGTTTAACAGGCAAAGATTGGCCAGCAGGGCGATAGCCATAAAGACCGGGCAGAACCAGCGCAGCAGCTTATGAGACCAGAAAGCGAAGGCCAGGTATCCATATTTCGGGTTTAAAAGTCCTTTTAACTGTTTCAGACTTTGAAAAGCCCCGGTACCAATTCTGGAACGTCGCTGAAATTCGGCTTGGACAGTAGGTGCTGTTTCCTCGGATGCAAATGCCCTGTCATCGTAAATCAATTGGTGTCCAGCCAGATGAATTCGCATTCCGATCAGGAAGTCGTCATTAATGGTATCCGATGGAATAGGGGTATAAAGTATTTTGCGAAGTGCATACAGAGCACCATTCACACCCAGGACTGCTCCCAGTTTGTTTTCACAGTGTTTCAGGAAATTTTCGTATCGCCAGTAGAGGCCGTCCACATTTTTACCTGTGACCTGATCTTCCAGAATGAGTTGTCCGCAGACGCAGCCGATAGATTCGATCTGAAAGTGTTTCACGAGCTCTTTAATGCATTGCGGATCCATCTGTGTGTTCGCATCAGAAAACACAATGATTTCCCCTTGTGCCTCGGGAACACAATCATTCAGAACAGATGCTTTACCGCGGCGTTGTTCAAACTGGATGAGCCGAATTCGATCATCATTATAAGAGCTGACGAGCTCGCCTGTCAGGTCTAAATTTCCATCGCAGCCAATCAAGATTTCCAGTTTATCACTCGGATAGTCAAGTTTTGCCAGATTGTTGAGACGCTCCAGAATAACCGATTCTTCACGGTAAGCGGCGATCACAATCGAGACGGCAGGCAAGGAGTTCGGGGCCGAATTTCCGTCTTTTTCAAGTGTTTGATGTGGATTATGTGCAGCTTGTCGTCGCGACAGCAGCCAGACCAGCAGGGGATAACCTGCGTATGTATAAGCGATGAGTGCGATAGCACTCCAGAATGAAATTTCGATCAGGATGGGCATCATAGCGCTGATCCTTTCTGATGTTGATGATAAGGAGTGTCTGCCTCTGTCCGGTTTGCCTCGTCCTGTTTAACCGACGGACTTTCGGAGTGAACTCTCAAGACCCGTGCCGGAATGCCTCCGACTGTTGTGTGAGATTCCACGTTTTTCACCACCACAGCATTGGCACCGACTTTCGAATGTGAGCCTATTTGAACCGGGCCGATGATTTTTGCTCCCGCACCGATGAAAATATCAGAGCCGAGAACCGGGGAAATATTTCGTTCTGCACCAATGGTCACCTGGTGTTCCAGCTTGATATCATCACCCGCGATGACTGATCCGTTAATTACAATGCCCTGGCTGTGAATGATCACGAAACGACGGCCGAAATCTGCGCCCCGTCCAATGATACACTGGCAGAAAATGGCGTTGCATTTATTAAAAATCATGGCCAGTGGGACCAGTTTCCAGCGACTGGACCACTGCATCAGCCGATACCAGAGCATGGCCATCGTGCCATCCGTCAGGCATGTCTTCAGCAGGGTGCGGGCAGAAACCGAGCCGTAGCACCATTCTGATTTTGCTTTCAGATCTTCCCAGAACTTCATCTAATGCTCACTTCTTAGTTTTCCGATGGTTTACAGCACCTGTGAAATCCGATTGCTCAGGCATGATTTCGTACCAGGAGATTCAGTAATTCTGCCAATTGCCCTGCCTGAAACTCCCGATTAAACTGATTTATTTTTTCGGGATTTGACATTGGAGAAGCAGTCTGTCCCGTTAATCGAGTTTTAAGCCAGCGGACGATACCAGCTGTGTCGTCGGCACGGAAATTTCCTGCAGGCCAGAAATCGTGCAGAATACCTGCGGTTTCACCGGCTGGGGTGATCGATAAAATTTCACGATTGATGGCCAGATATTCAAATAATTTTGCCGGCGCAACACGGTTTGCGCCATCCACATCACTCAGCAGCAAACAAAGGGCATCTGCGGCTGCCATTTTCTTTAATGCTTCCTGATGGGCACAATATTCTTCGTTGATGAGGGTACAGGCTGTCTGATTAATTCGTTCGAGTAATGCCAGCTGTTCCGGTGTTTTTCTACCGATGAATTGTAATTCCAGTTTACTTAGAATCTCCGGATTGTCTTGGTGGATCGATTCAATCGCTTTGATCAACGGCTCAACCGTAGTCAGATTCCAGAGTGTACCCGTATAAACGATGCGGAATCGTTTTGACTTACTGGGAGCATGACGACATTCATCCAGTGACTCAAAATCATCCAGGTCAAATCCGTTGTAAATACATTTTCCGATGGCATCGGTGCCAAACTGATGTGCGCGGTCCAAAAGTCGTTCCGTACTGGCCTGGGTTGTTGCAACGATTGCATCCGAGGCTTTCATGACCGACTTCTGCAGCCTGGTCTGGATCAGGTGAGAAATATGATCCTGCTGATGGTTTTCCAGATACTTGCTACTGAGGTCCCATTCATCCCGGAAGTCGGCAACCAGAGGTAAATCAAATATCTTTTTCAGTTTGCTGGCCAGGATCAAATTGGAATAGGGAGGGGCAGTTGCCAGGATCGCATCATGGTGCACGTTTTTGAGCAGTCTTTTTCCCGCTTTCAATGCGTTCGGATACCAGAGGATTTGTGCATCGGGCTGCAGTAAAAGACCGGCGCCTGCTTTAATCACTTTACGGCAGGCTGTTTTCAGCGGAGAAAGCAGGCCGGTTGGCTGACCAGTTCTCTTTTGAGTTGCCATATTTTTTTTGAGAGAATAGTCCGGTTCCCAGGTTCGCGTTTTTTCCAGATGAGTGTCTTCAGGTATGTCGACCAGGAGACTGTTGTCAAACACCGGGACTGAAGGATTGGCGGCCATTAATACACTGACGTCCCAGCCAAACTGGCGCAGGTATTTGACAAACTTGACTGGCCTTTGTACTCCCGCACCTCCGACAGGCGGGAAATGATAGCTGATCAGCAGCAGGCGTTTCCTCTCTGTAGATCGAAGTGGCCGCTCGCCTGAGTCTGGTAAGTCAATTGGCTGCGAAATTATTGTGGACATTGAAAGGAATTCCTCGAATATATAATTTCAGGCACGAGCCCGTTGATTGATAATGGATTGGTAACTTTTGTGTGACAGCCAGTGGCTGACAATATGAGATTGGATTTGATAATCCGGATGTTCAGAAAGATATCGCACCGCCTCGATCGCGTAGGGATGGTTATCGTGCATTAAGCAGAAGTTTCCTTCCTGCGGTGTGTATTGCCGACACCAGTCTGTCATTTGAGAAGGGGTTGTCATGAAATAATCACGAGGGTCGATATCCCAGAGGACTACCGTTCGGCGTTGGAGCCAGAGTCCCAGCAATTTTCCGATCGTCAGCTTACCTTTCGGAGGGCGTACCAGATCGGGAGTGTGCCCTGTGATCTGTTGCAGCAGTTGGTTTGTTAGATTAATTTCGTCCAGAAATTGACGCGTTGATGTTCGAGATGGTTCACTGTGGGTGAACGTGTGGTTTCCGACTTCGTGACCTTCGTCGATCATACGTTCGATTAATTCCGGATATTGTTTTGCCAACTCTCCAATCACAAAAAAAGTGGCTCGCTGGTGATATCGTTTCAGGATGTCCAGCAGTTGTGGCGTGTAATCTGGATGAGGGCCATCATCGAAAGTAAGAGAGAGATTGATTTTTGTTCGACCCGCGCTTGAAAAAGGGCTGGTCGGTATCCTGGCGTAATTTTGTGCAGGTGTACCGTGTTCCATGAACGTAACCGTTTCAGCAAATACACGGTCTATCAACGGCTGAACTGAATCACAGCCG
>NZ_CALFPF010000286.1 GCF_937919775.1 uncultured Gimesia sp. | reverse complement strand
AATAAAGGGATTGATGTGCTTTCGCAGAATCTTGGAAGCTTCGACCAGAGCCATATCAGGTTTGACCGTGCCGTTGGTCCAGATTTCGAGAATCAGCTTGTCGTAGTTTGTTCGCTGGCCGACGCGTGTGTCTTCAATTTTATAACGCACGCGAACCACGGGAGAATAAGTGGCATCCAGGGGAATCACACCGATTTCCATATCATGCTGTGCATGTTCGGTAGCGGGGGAATATCCACGGCCATTCTCAACGGTGATTTCCATGTGCAGTGGAACATCGTCGGTCATGGTCGCGATGACCAGATCTTTATTGATCACATCAACCTGGTCGTCGGTGATTACATCAGCCCCGGTGACCACTCCGCGCTGATGCTTTTCGATGCGAAGCGTTTTGGAAGTAGAGCTGGAATTTTTGACGATCAGTGACTTCAGATTGAGGCAGATCTCGGTAATGTCTTCGACCACGCCGGGGATCGTTGTAAATTCATGCTGGATGCCTTGAATTTTCACACGAGTCACCGAACTGCCTTCCAGGCTGGAAAGCAGAATGCGTCGTAAACTGTTGGCGATGGTTGCACCGAATCCACGCTCAAATGGTTCGGCCACAAACATACCATAAGTAGATGTCATTGTTTCCCGATCAGGGATGACACGGCTTGGTAATTCCAGTCCTCGCCAACGGATTCGCATTGAAATAATCTCCAAAGAACACAGCCAAAAGAATATGATAGTTAAACCATATTTCCTGTTTATTTTAATACCACATTTCCTGCGTACGCAAAAAATGCATCACATCGTCACAAGCCGGTGGACGATTCAGACTCTTCGTTTTTTCGGTGGTCGGCAGCCATTGTGTGGCAATGGGGTAATATCTTCAATAGCCCGAATCGTAATGCCGGCCGACTGTAAACCGGTGATCGCACTTTCCCGTCCGGAACCTGGTCCCTTGACGCGAATTTCCATTTCTTTCACACCGAACTTGGCCGCTTTTTCTGCACAGGTTTCTGCTGCCCGCTGTGCGGCAAAAGGTGTGCTCTTGCGACTTCCTTTGAAACCGGAGGTCCCCGCTGTTGCCCAGCAGAGTACGTCACCATTCAAATCGGTAACAGTCACAGTGGTGTTGTTAAACGTTGCTTTAATGTAAGCAATCGCTTTTGTGATGTGACGTTTCACTTTTTTTCGTTTGACTTTAGCCACTCTGAAACTCCTGATGTTTCTGTCTTAAATGGATTCAGAAACTGAAACTCATATTTTGGAATGTTTTATAACCGCAGTCGTCCAAACTCGTAACGACCAATTCTGATTCACTTGATTCTGATCAAGCCGCAGGCCAGGAGTGACTGGCGACTGAAGCTCACTATCTTGCGTCTTTAACACCCTTTTTGCCGGCAACGGTTTTCTTTCCGCCTTTCCGGGTACGGGCATTTGTCTGTGTATTCTGTCCCCGCACGGGAAGTCCACGACGATGGCGGATACCGCGGTAGGACTGAATATCACGTAAACGGGCGATGTCCTGCTGGACTGCGCGACGCAACTGTCCTTCCACTGTATAACCTGTATCTAACAGGTTCACGATGCGGCTTAACTCATCATCAGTGAGGTCTTTTGCTTTCAACTGTGGATTGATGCTCAATTTGTGGCATATTTCCATAGCCGACACTTTTCCGATGCCATACAAATAGGTCAACGAAACATAAACAGGCTTATCATTCGGAATATCAACACCGAGGATACGAGGCATTTTATTTCACTCCGCTGGACGTAAAAACTGAAAACTTAAAATCACTAAGTCACAACTCGAGACGATTAACCCTGGCGCTGTTTATGGCGCGGGTTAGAAGAGCAGATCACATACACGCGCCCTTTGCGCCTGATGACTTTACAGTTTTCACAAATCCGCTTGACACTGGCTCGGACTTTCATCGTACTACGATTTCTCTATAACTTTGGTTCACGATATTCGAGAAGACAACAGGGAAAACTAAACGGCTCTCTGTTGTAACTCGAGTAAATTTGATTGATTGCGCTCGTAAAATGAGCATACCCCAGACCTGGTACATACGTACACAGCGCCCGGAGCGGAGTGAATCAGGAAATTATAAACTGCACAAACGCAAATCGACAAGCGAAACACCCCCTTTTTGGTGAATTTCGCAGCGACTGGCCAGTTTATCTTTTAAAGATCACTGTCAAGTAGCCCTGAATAGTTCCGCATTACCAGATGACTGTCAATTTTATTGACCAGATCCAGTACCACAGAAACCACAATTAATAATCCGGTTCCACCGTAAAAACTCGCCACCAGGAAATCGACGCCCAACCAGGTGGAGACCAAAGTCGGAATAATCGCTACAAGTGACAGGAACGCTGCCCCCACATAGGTAATGCGAACCATAACCTGTTCCAGATAAGCGGCAGTTCGAGCCCCGGGTCGATAACCGGGGATAAAAGAACCGTAATCTTTCAGGTTCTCTGCCATATCTTTCGGGTTAAAAGTAATCGCCGTCCAGAAATAACAGAAGAAGTAAATCAGTATCACATAGGACATGGTATAAACAAAGCCACGACTCATCGGCTGGAACGCTTCATCCAGCATTGATAGAAACGCGGAACCAGTCCAATATTGGCTTAATGCATGAAACAGAAAATAAGGGAACATCAGCAAACTGGAAGCAAAGATGATCGGCATCACTCCCGCCTGATTGACTCTTAAAGGCAGCGATTGCCGCTGACCGCCGGAAACCCGTCTGCCTCGCACATGCTTGGCACTCTGAATCGGAATTCGTCTCTGGCCTTGTGTGATGGCAATTACCCAGACCACCACAAAGACAAACACCAATGCCAGTATCAACAGCCGGTCAATTCCGGTGTCGGTTCCTAAGGCAATTCCTTTTTCAAACGCGGGCTCAATAATACTCCAGCCTGCCTGTGGCATTCTTGCAAGGATCCCCGCCATGATTAACAGACTGATACCGTTTCCGATACCGTATGCGTCAATCTGCTCACCAATCCACATCAGAAACACGGTTCCTGCGGTCATGGTGATTGTCGCGACCATCTGGTAATACAGGCCGTCATAACCACTTAAAATCAGACTCGTCCCAGACCCGAAACCGCCGGAGAGGGTCCGAATCCAGAAGTAACTCTGAACCAGACAGATGATGACGGTCGCGTACCGGGTGTATTCGTTGATTTTCTTTCTGCCCGCCTCGCCTTCTTTCTGAAGACGTTCCAGGGGAGGATAAACGGTACCCATCAACTGGAAAATAATGGAAGCAGAGATATAAGGCATAATGCCCAGGCCAAAGATCGTGCTCTGGCCGATATTCGATGCAGAGAACAGCGAGATCACCTGCATGACCTGGCCGAGTCCACCTGTCTGAGTTTGCAGATCTTTGAGTGTTTCCGTCAGCTGTGCCTGATTCACGAACGGCAGCGCGATCCAGAATCCCATCCGGTAGATTGCCAGAAGCCCCAAAGTCAGCAGAATTTTATTGCGAAGCTCGGGAATTTTGAAGAGTACTAATAATTTACCGAGCATGGGTAGCGGTCCTTTGTGTCATAACTCAGCA
The DNA here is from genome assembly GCF_937919775.1 of uncultured Gimesia sp. Classification (GTDB taxonomy): domain Bacteria; phylum Planctomycetota; class Planctomycetia; order Planctomycetales; family Planctomycetaceae; genus Gimesia. The sequence continues at coordinate 2,357 of NZ_CALFPF010000286.1, read as the reverse complement.
GAAGCTTCACTAAAATTATTGTCAGAACAAATCGTCCGACAGAGAAAATTCGAATCTCACAGCTAACCGCTGAAATCAAGTCCTTGAATAAAACACTTATGACAAAATCTGACTGACAGAACCCCCGGCAGCCTGAATCTTAGTTTCAGCTGACTGGGAAAACAGATGAGCGGTCACAGTGAATTTTTTGCTGAGATCGCCGTTACCTAAAATCTTAACCTGATCGAAACGCCCTTTTGCCAGACCTTTTGCAGCCAGGGTTTCCGGGGTGATTTCATCACCGCTTTCAAAAGCCAGTTCCAAAGCAGCAACATTTACGACTGCAATTTTCTTGGCGAACTGTTTATTGTTAAATCCACGCTTGGCAACCCGCATTGCGAGGGGAGTCTGTCCCCCTTCAAAGCTCACGCGTCGAGAAGAACCGGAACGGCTGCCGTATCCGTTTTCACCACGGCTGGAAGTCTTACCATGGCCCGAACCCGGACCACGACCGACGCGTTTGCGTTTTTTGTGTTTCTGTATACCGCGATGGACATCATCAATAATCATTAGACTTCTACTCCTCTCAAACGAGCAACATCATCCCGGGTTCGCAATTTTGAGAGTCCATTAATAGTGGCCTTCACAACATTGATTGGATTATTTGAACCACGACTCTTAGTATAAATGTCAGTAATCCCGGCAGCTTCAACTACGGCACGCACACCAGCACCGGCAATAACACCCGTACCAGGAGGAGCCGGTAACAATAAAACTCTTGCTGAACCAAAACGTCCTACGACTTCGTGAGGCACGGTCTGATTAACAACCTGCACGGAAACCATACTGCGGTTTGCCTGCTTAACAGCTTTATCGACTGCCAAAGGTACTTCGATGGCTTTACCATATCCCCAGCCAACACGGCCCGCTTTATCTCCGACAACAACCATCGCCGTAAAACTGAATCGACGTCCCCCTTTGACCACGCAGGCACAACGGCGGATTTGAATGACTGTTTCTGGCGTTTGCTTAGTACCTTCTTTTGACACGGTATCTTCTCCAACCCGTATTGAGGGATATCTCTATTAAAAATCTAATCCTGCCTGCCGGGCTGAATCAGCCAGGGCAGCAACTCGCCCGTGATATCGAAAAGGACCACGATCAAAGGCGACTTCTTTAATCCCCTTTTCAACGGCCCGTTCACCAATCAATTTCCCGACCATCTCGGCAGCGGCAATGTTACCGCCATTTTTGATGTCGCCGGCAAGACTTTTGTCTTTCGTGCTGGCCGATACCAAGGTCACACCAGCCGTATCATCGATCAACTGGGCGTAAATGTGATTGTTACTTCGATAAACAGATAAGCGATAACGACCGGCGCTACGCACCACATTACGGATACGATACGAACGTCGTTTCTTCTGCTTTTTCAGGGTTTTTTGTAATTTCATTTTACCGTCATCTTTTAAAAAACAGTTCAGCCCGCCAGACAGACCGTGATCAGACTGCCAGAATTAAGCAGTGCCAAACACTTACTTCGCAAAGGCCTTACCAGCTTTACGCCGTACATATTCACCTTCATAACGAATCCCCTTGCCTTTATAAGGTTCAGGAGGACGTACGCCACGAATATTTGCTGCAAACTGACCAACAGCGTGTTTGTCTGCCCCGCTCAACTGAATTCTGGTACTGTTGGGAAGTACGCAAGTCACCCCTTCCGGAACATCCAGCACGATGATATTGGCAAATCCCACCTGCAGGCTCAACTTTTGACCATTCAAGGTTGCCTGATAACCCACGCCTTGAATTTCCAGTTTTTTCGTAAACGGAGTTTCAACACCCTGGACCATGTTGGCAATCAGAGCGCGAGTCAGACCATGCAAAGCACGACTCTGGCGAGCATCATCTGGCCGGATCACATTAACGACGTTGGCTTCCGAATCAAATTCAACCGTCATAGAAGGGTGGTATGTAAAGAACAGCTCACCATGTTTTCCTTTTGCGGAAAACGATTTGCCGTCAACTTTCACTTCCACTCCGCTGGGAACGGGAACTGGTTTTTTACCGATTCGAGACATAAGTTCAAATTCCAGTTAAATAAAACGCTATAACTCTTTAAGAGTCAGCCTGTATACACTTTAAAATTACCAGATGGTACAAAGTAACTCGCCGCCAACGCCTTCTTTTTTCGCTTCACGATTACTCAGCACGCCTTTGCTGGTAGAGAGAATACTGATTCCCAATCCCTGCAGCACTTCTGGCATTGATCGTAAATCCTGATAAGAACGGCGTCCTGGCTTGCTCTCACGAACGATTTTCTGAATGACACGTTCCCCATTGGGACCGTATTTCAAATTCACCCGCAGGATGTTTTGAGG
>NZ_CALFPF010000285.1 GCF_937919775.1 uncultured Gimesia sp. | reverse complement strand
GTAAGGCAAATTGGAAAATTTTTTCATATCAATATTTTTAATTTTGGCGTCAGTCAAATCGATTTCGCGGATGGCAAACTCCGTTTGCGGTATCTTTGCCGCCGAATCGATAGGCAGATCGCTGCCAGTATGAATAACTTTTCCACCTGCCAGCAGTACAAATTCGGTGACAGGTTTACTGTTCGGGTCGTGAACACTACCGCAGCCATTGCCAGCTAAATAAAGGAAGGACAAACAGATCCCCAAAGCAAGTCTGAAACGAACGAGGTTGATGACTAATTTCATTGTGAGATCCAGATACTTGTAGTGCCATAATTCTGGCAGGATATTTCTAGCGGTAGCCCTTTTGATCAAACTATAATCTAAGATCGCTGAGATATCATAGTCGGTCACCTCCGATCTGTGAAGTACGCTGAAAAACATCCCCTTTTCTTTTACAAAGTAGCGTGGACCAAGATGACTTCCTCAGACTCGGTCAAGACTCTGTCAGACAAGATCCATCCCGCGTGTATCGATCAGGAATTATTACTTAAGGATTGTCAAATTCGACACGTGAGAAGGTCTGGTCCTGGAGGCCAACATCGCAATAAAGTCGAAACAGGCGTGGTCATCAAACATGTCCCGACAAAGATTATCGGCGAAGCCTCTGAAAAACGGGAACAAGGCCGAAATCGGTCGATTGCATTGTTTCGGTTGCGTGTGAATCTGGCCATTCAATATCGACTCGCCGAGTTGCTGGAAGCTCCAAGTCAACTATGGCAAAGCAGAATTTCTAACGGAACGATCAAAGTCAATTCGGAACACGATGACTTTCCCGCGTTATTGGCGGAAGCGCTTGATGCCTGTGCTCATTTCCAGTTTGATATCAAAGCGGCAAGCCTTTTTTTAAAATGTTCTCCATCCCAATTGGTCAAATTCCTCAAGAAAGAACCGGCTGCGTTTACACTGTTAAACCAAAAACGGCACGAATCAGGTTTAAGCCCTTTGAAGTAAATCGTTGAAGGTTTTTCAAAATCAACAAGGCGAATGATTCAAATTTGCACCTTTGCTGAGCTTTGATCAGCATAGATCTTTCGTCGGATGCTGTTAAAATAATAGTACGACAGGACTTTTATATTTTGCGGAATATTTTACGATTTAGAATGGCGCGGCTAACCGGCTAACAAATTATGAAAAATACATTGATTGAATTCTGGAGAAAACGAGCCAAATGGCGTCTGGGATTCATATTGATGCTCGTTGGAGCATTCATTTTTATATACACATTTCAGGCTCCACGTACACTCGGGCAATTCCACCAAAATCTCCCATTGATCCTGAGAATGGCAGCAGGGGGCATTTTTTTATGGGGATTTCATCAGGTTCTAATCGTCCTCTTCCCGTTTTTACAACGATTCCATATCAAGCGAATTGGACGAAATCGTGTATCGCTTCCCCGAGACGGGTTGGTTTATCTGTTGATGATGACGGTATTATTTGTGGGGTCTGTCCTTTCACGCGAAAACATGTTAATGCTAGTGTTTGCCATGATGACTGGTCCGTTTGTTTTAAATGGCTGGATCACATACAGCATGTTAAAAAACATCAAATTAAAACGTCTCATTCCGCAGAGAGTGATGATGGGAGAAACATTTACGGCTGAAATCAGTCTTGAAAATAATAAAAAACTCATTGCCGCTTATTTGATGGAAGTAAACGATTACTTCACGAATCAGGATGAAAAATTGGATGCTTCCGTTGTCTTTCGCAGAGTTGGGCCAGGACAACAGTTATCGGCTCATTATTACGTGAAATTGATGCGGAGAGGGATCTATCAGTTCGGGCCATTGCATGTGTCAACACGATACCCTCTGGGACTGGTAAAACGAGGCGCTGTTTTTTCTGAGTATAATGAAATCATAGTTCATCCCCAGATCGGCAGATTAAATTCTCACTGGGCAGACGATTTTTTTTCTATCGCAGAAATGGCCCAGCAAAGCCGGAGTCGACGTGGCGTTTTTGACGACGAATTTAATCACATTCGGGAATATCGGACTGGCGACAGTCAGCGTGCGATTCATTGGAGAAGTTCTGCGCGTCAGGGGGAATTGATGGTTCAGGAATACCATCAGAATCGAAACTATGATCTGATCATCGGTCTGGATTTATGGTTACCGTCGTCTTCCAGCCAGGATCAGGCAGACCGCGTGGAATGGGCCATCAGTTTTGTCGGAACACTTTGCAGGGAACATTTAAAATACAGCCGCGACACCAAATTAACTTTAATCTCGCGCGGAAGATCACTCGAACTTTTAGAAGTTGGCATTGGTTCGATGGGCTTGGATTATTTATTGGATTTTCTTGCGACATTGCAACCCGGAAAGACACCGGTTGATCGTGAATTTATTAAATTAATTTCAGAAGCCAGTTCTTCGCGATCTCGCACCGTTTTGGTCACAACCAGAAAAGAGAGTGACCCCCAAAAACACAACCACTTACACACGATGTTTGAAGAACGGGGGGAGATGAATGGACAATGGAGAACCATTGAAGCTGAGCCAGCTCTCCTTTCCCGCTGGTTAGTTCTAGAAACAGATTGAATTTGTTTTTTAAGTTTTGAGTAGTAGAGAATCACTGGTGAATTTAACGCTCACATTTCAATTCAGTATTTATTTGCTCATCGCATTGTCCAGCATCATGTTTATGATGGCAGAAGGTGGTGTTTTCCCACAATTGCTGACAATTCCATTGGGGCTGTTAACCCTGTTCTTCACAGACCGCTGGAATAAGTTTAGCTTGAGTCCGCTATGGGCGAATATCCTGGGGCTACTTGCTTTCCTGATAGTGTGTGCAGAATTTTTCTCGGACATCGAAGGCCGCTTACTTTCCGGAGCACATTTTCTAGTCTATCTGACTTGGATCATTTTCCTGCAAAAGAAAGGTGATACACAATACTGGTGGCTCTGTGCATTAGGGTTTTTACAAATCGCAGTTGGGTCGGTTTTGACCGAGTCGGGCTATTATGGCCTTCTGCTTGTAGGTTACCTCTTTTTAGCGATTTGGACACTTTCCGTATTCTCGCTTTACCGAACCCGAAATACGTTTTTGCAACAAAACACATTTTCCGTTATTCCAAGACTTAATGTGGAAAGTACAGCTGTATCGCCGTTTCATCAATCTAGTCAGGTGCGAGGCGGTGTTCAATCTGATCAAAGTCGCAAGTGGCTTACAGGAGAATTCTTCTGGGCGTCAATTGGTTGCTCTGTTACTGCTTTATTCATTTCAATGTGCTTTTTCTTATTGATCCCACGATTATGGGTGAATCGCTCATTTTTTAATAACGAAACAATCCAGGCAGACAACCAGCCATTAGTTGGTTTCACAGAAAATGTGCAGCTAGGAGAAATGGGAGAAATTCTTGAAAGCTCTGAGCGCGTGTTAGAACTGGCGATTTATGACAACAAAACAGACGAACCGGTTTCTGTTACTGAGTTTGTTCATAAATTCGGATTAGATGAGCCTCTATTCCGCGGAGCAGTGCTTTCAAGGTATCGAAACGGCAGTTGGAGTCGAGACCAAAATGGATCAAGCTGGAGGCTCGAAGACTCGCAGGAGCTTGAATCGCAAGATCTCTATCGACAGGAAATAGTTCTGGAACCGATCGGAACAGATGTCATATTTGTCATGCAACCTGTTGCTGGTATGGACATGTTAGGTAAAGCTGAAATTCGTATGAATGCAGATACGCATGCCGTTCGACAGAGAAATCAACAGAATAGTACCGATCCCACAAAATATACTGTATTTACAGCAAAAAACATGGCAGATAACTATCAAATGCAGGACCTGAACCATACGCAGGAATACTTGAAATTACCTCGTAGGGATCTAGATAAATTAATTCTATATACGGACAATTTGATCGCATCTCACCCGGAATTTAAATCCAAGAGCGAGAAAGCCAGGTTCATTGAATCACATTTACGAGACTCCGGAGAATTCAGTTACACATTGAACATGTCCATTCAAGATCCAGATATTGACCCTGTAGAAGACTTTCTGTTTAACCGCAAGTCTGGTCACTGTGAGTATTATGCCTCTGCCCTGGCATTGATGTTAAGG
>NZ_CALFPF010000284.1 GCF_937919775.1 uncultured Gimesia sp. | reverse complement strand
ATTTATAAGGAGTTTTGATATGCAGAAATCGCACCTGCATCAACACAAATATATCCCAAGCTTGGTTTGTCTGATTGTTTTCCTGCAGATGGCTGACGCTCGCGCCCAACGGACAGAGCTGTTGGTTCGTGCCTTAGACAGGAATGGCAAAGAAACAGCTCTATACGAAAAACTGGTTGTTGTCAGTGGGGTTGCTACATTGTCTGCGACTCCGACCGGTACTGGTGAACCAATTGAGCCATGGGCGATATTTTTTCATTTAAAAAGTAATGATGGCAGTGCAGCCCCGGTGAATGGAAAATTACGTGTTGGTGATTCAGCGGGCAATCCGGTAGGTTGGATCGATGCAAAGCATCTGAAAACCTGGAATACACGTTTCATTCTCGACCCGATCGAACCCCAGCGAAACCGGAAATTTGTTGTCCAGCTCAACGGTGGAGGCCGCGCCGAACAGAATGCAACCCCGGAAGGCAAACGCCGCTACGCACTGATTCTAGATCCGCCTAAAGAAGAAAAAGGGGATGATACTCAATATCCGATCGTCGTGTATGCGGGAAATGTCCAGGGAGCAGAAGAGCAAGGCGCGCTGGCCAGGCAACGAAACGAATTGAGTTCGGTCAAGTTGGAGATCATGTTTGTTATTGAGTCGAGTGACTTCATGTTTCTTAAAAATAAAAATGAAGACAAGTCGACACTAGACTATATAAAAAGCAGTATCAGAGGAGTGATTTCTGATCTTCACCAGGATGATGAGATTCGAAATGCGGTCCGGTTGGGATTTGCCGAGTACAAAGATACCGTCCCCAAGGCCAGTTTTACCAGTCGTTTGACCTGCGATCTGACGGACAACTTTGATCAATTTTCTCACAGTTTGGATAAAATGTCTGCGAGTAAATTAAAAGACGATTGGCCTGATGATGTGATCTCGGGATTGAACGAAGCGGTTTCGAATGCCAGTTGGTCGGAGAATAGTGTTAAGCACATAGTACTGCTGGGAAAAACCAGTTGTCAGCTAAATGAAAAAGGACAGAATCCACCTCAGACTGGAACAAATGACAGTCTGGAAAGTCTCATGAGTGAGTTTACCGATAAGGGGTATAATAAAACAGGCTTATCAATTAGCCGTATGATAGCAAAAGGTAGACCACAGGGCGGGAGTTCTCGAGTCCGCTCAGCCAAAATGTTTCATGCCCTACATTTCGATCGTGATTTTTACAAGGAAATTGATGAACCTGACAAACTTCGTGAAGCGATCGATAAAATTGAAGAGATTATTCGGCCACTTTCCAGAGAAGAACTACTTGAAGTACTCAAAGCTGACGGAATTATCGAGATAATTCAAGGCTACCATACAATCAAAGTGATAGACTATCAAAGGAAACTGGCTCTCAGCCAATACCAAACCATCTCGAAAAATAATGACGAAGCGGATGGTCTGTTTATGGAGGTGGAACCGAATTCGAAAGCAACTCAGCAGGCGATCGGTTTGCTGTCGCAAAAAATCAAAGGCACATTTGATTTGCTAAAAAAGGCGCGTGACGGCCAGGGAATGCCGAGCCAGAACCAAAACAACAACGAAATCTCACAACCCCTGTTTACACTCGTTGGGGCCGCTGCGGAGAAATTTAAAGATCAGCCTGTGATCGAAGGCACTGCGACCACCCGAAATGAAAACGGCAGACAGATTTCAGTCAAGAAAGTTATGGTCTCCCGTCAGGAATTGCGTCGCTTGCGTAGCACGATGGATTCGCTGCACACCAAATTTCGAAACAAGACCAGCAAAGCGGACCGCCAAGACGTGGGCAGCATTTTAACGACAATGAAAGAAATCATCGCCGAGACCAGTGCCGGACAGAAAATGAATGCCAA